>JAAYEB010000317.1 GCA_012728995.1 Fibrobacter sp.
CTTGTCAAATTGTCCCCTTTGACATTTACCAATTCAAGTTTTTTACCCTGAAATCCACTTCCTGTAAACATTTCTTCCGGCCAGATATACTTTTGGCCCTGAACGAGTGTGTCGACAGGCAGTTTCAAATCAGCTGTCACCTTGACAGTCAAATTATCTGATCTGACGATGCATGAATAAATCTTTTCCTGTGATACCGCATCGAGAGGATCTTTTACTTCGATGATAAAATCGATAATTGTATCCTTTTCTACTGAAGGAGTTTTCCAGACAATTTCCTTTTTATCCTGATTAAACGACATGCCATCAGGAATATCCACGATACTAATTTTCAACTGATCAAGAGTATGTTCTGCATCAGAAATAAACGGATAAAAATGATAAGTTGTTTCAGAAACAAGATCTTCATCAATTTTCATTGTTATACGTGGAGCAGTATTGGTTTTTACATATAAACTACAGTTCATGACAGCTGTTTTGTTACTGCTGTTCTGTACCGAGAATTCCAGTAGCCAGTTGCCTTCAGTATCTGGAGTTCCCGACAAAGAATGGTGCGCCTGATCCCAGGTGAGTCCAGAGGGAAGAGGAGAATTCAGTTTATAACTAAGTAGTCCGGATGGTTCTGATGGATCAACAGCCCAGACCTTGAATTCAAAAGGGTGATCCTTAAAAACAAGTTCCTGTAATTTTGAAACAAAAAAAAGCGTATCATCCGATTTTACTTTTTTTGTGACATTTGTATATTTCAGTTCATTAATCAACAGTTTAGGTGCGATCAATTTCATTTGTCTGTCACTGAATTTTATTACAAGCTCCATATCTGATGGAGCAGTTCCAAAATAATTCTCAAAGATTTTAAGCATTTCTTTTCCTAATGTATATCCTTTGGCTTCCAGATCCTCCAAGACCTGTTTCGAACGGGCATCCCAGATCTCGCTATGGGCTCGTGCATTTAGTGTAATAACCGGAATATCCCTGAGATAACTTAAAACACCAGTATTCTGCATTGTCTGCCATACATTACCATCAATCAATACAGCCTTGTTCCTGAATCGGATTATATCTCCCTGAGAAACACCTTTATTGATATCACTTACATAGAAAAGCGGTGGCCCCTGAGCAGAAAATCTTTGTGAGAACATGTCTGCAGTTGGCTGGTTTGTAAGAGGAATTACCCCCATATGGACAAGTGGCATTTTTTTATCGTGTGATGCGGCTTTAGTGACATGCAGGAAAATAGCGGGAATAATGATCAGCAGGTGCAATATTAATTTCATCATTAAAATGGCCTGTCTGGAGATCATCAAAAACCTCTCTGCTTCCTTGTCCATAACCTGTATTCTTCCTGCATCTCCCTGGTAAACTCTTTTTCGCCATAATCAATATGACTGTTAAACGCAAACCATTCCCTTTCTTTTTCACTCCAGCTGATATTTCCGTATCTGTAAGTTACAACTGAGCTGTATTCCTTTACCATTAATGAGATATATTTTGATCCGTTGTGCATAATTACAGTCAGATCACCTTTATCGGAAAGTGATTCTATATATTTTTTATCTCCGAGATCGCTGACTACTATTTTCTGGTTTTTAAGACCGAAATTATTAACATAAGAAATTGCTTTGTCAGGTGTTCCCGGATGATTCTCTATCCATTGGGCAAGTTCTACCCAGTATGTATCTTTTTGTGCCAGCTCGAGTCTGGCAATGTCCATATTTACAAGTGGAACCAGAAATAGAAAGAAAAGGACGAATATGACAACCATGATAGAAAGAGCATCCTCCAGTGATATTGCATTACCGGCACCTGCATTCGCCTTTCTTGTTCTATTCATCTGTGTTCTCCGTTCTTAAAAAAGGTAAAGCAAGACTTTCTATTTTGGAATTTATAAATTCCCTGTATTCAGATTCGTAACTGGTAAGCCGGTTAATTTTATTAGCCAGGTTTTTCTCCAGTGGCAGCAGTTTTTCCATTTGAAACCCGGTTTCTTCAATCCTCATTGTTAAAAAATTGATCTGATCACTAATTAATTTGTTAAGAGAAATGATTTTTTCTGTAAAAACTTTCTGGTTTTCTACAAGTTCTTTTATACTGTTTTTGGTTTTTCCATAATTATCTTTAATCCACGGTTTAAGATACACAATACACCAGTCTTCAAGATCGTTATTTACTGCTTCGAACCTGGAAAACACTTTTTCCATAATCTGAATTGTTAATAATTCAATAAAGATTGACAGGGCAGTAGCAAACATGGTTGTAAGTATCGCATAGGCATTTCCGTCTATAGCTTTAACAATATCATTGACAAACTGAAAGTCGCCCCTGCTTCCTTTCAGAGAAAGCATTGCCTGTTTCATGGGTTCAAATGTCATGAGAAGACCTATAAGGGTACCCAAAAAACCCAGTTTCAGTGTTATTCTGGTAACCAGATTATGAAAACCCAATATTTTTGAGGATATTTGATCCCGCCTGAATGCAAATTGATCCATTATTCGTTCAAGGCCATCAGTTTCACCCTGTAATCCAAGTTGTATGCAGTTTAAAATATTTTCACGGATATTGCATGGAGGGCTTTTCTCAACAAGCTCTTTTTGAAGTAGTTCAAGATCTGGTTCAACACCTTTCTCCTTAAGAATTTTTAGTGTATCAGTGGTTCTCAGAGCTTCAGAACCTAAAAATGAAAGCTGAAAAAGGGCTCCGGACTGACCTGCTACAAAAAGAATAAGTATGGACCATAAAAAGATATCTTTATACCACAAGGGTTGAAAATAGAAAAAACCAAGTACTGAAAGACCAATAAGGGGTAAAGGTAACAACCGTGCAAGCTTGATAACTTTATCAAGGCTGAGAAGATTCTGGTATGCCTGCACCAGTATGGAACAATTGAAATTTTTACATGCATTCTTTTTAAAAGTCATATTTTCTCCTTAACCAGACTTTTTTAAGTCAATGGAAATTTCCATATCACATCCCAGACTGTACCGTTTCGGATTCCAGTAATATAGATAAAATTCAAGCGGCATAATCGATACAGGAATAAAATACTTGCCTTTTGGGAGCATGTTGAAATTGAAACGGGAGAGCCTGAGCCGGATTCCCGGAATCCAGGTATCGTATGCAAACGTAAGTGATGTTCCCCAGGATGCAGATCCCGGAGCTTCAAGAGAATCAAGTTCAAATTTCATAACAGGTTTTCTGTATATTTCTTTATCAAAAAGGAGAAAGTAATTAAAACGGCTAAATTTAAAGTTGAAAGAATGTGATATGTTTTTTTTATGTGAATTGCTCCATTGCCGTTCAGATTGAGAAAGTATTGCAGGTTGGGATGTATGATCATAAAAATGATTAATGTTTTTTTCAAGCCAGAAATATTCAGGAATTAACCAGCCTGCCTGGCTTAGTTCATAACGGATAAAAGGTACACCCAAAGAAAAGGAGAATGCATGCTTTCTGTAATTATCATGGCTGTTTTCAATGAGATTATCTGCAAGATTCCCATGATGCCATTTAATTCGCAATCCCGCCTTTGTACTAATAAAACCAATGTTTTTGCTTGCTTTCAGTTCAAGACTATTATTCAGTACAGAGGAACTGCTTGCAGACAGATTTACATCCTTGTATATAAAAAGGCCCTCAGGCCAGGAACCACAATCCAATAATAATTTTATTTTCTCTTTTGCACTTATTTTTTTGTCAAAAACAGATTTCCAGATACTTGTATTATTACTCTTAAAAACATTCCTTTTGTCCGGTTTTAAAAGAGGAGTAAGCATTTCATTGTACTCTGAAAGAATTTTTTCCGTATGAATTGAATCAAGTTTTGCAATCTGTGTCCCATTATGGAATAAAATTAATGTATAATCTTTACAAGTATTAAGACAGATGCCAAATTCACATTCACCATAAGGAAAAACAGTGCTGTCTATCCCGAAAATTTGAAATATTGCATAGTTATCTATAATTGAAGGTACACAGGGAGGACATGTGGAAGAAAAACCCGAAAAAAAAACAGTACATATCAAGACGAATACAAATGAGTAGTTATCTCTTATTGTAAAAAGCAAAGTTACTCCATTTAGATCTTATTTATAGAATAATACGCAAATATATAATCTATGTTAACAAATACTGTTTTGTTGATACTGAATGGTAACAATTCTTTTATGCAAGTTTCTTTTTTTTATTATATATCTCAAACAGATTGGCTGCAATCAACTCCCGGGTGGTTTTACCTCTGCTGCATACAAAAAGCCGTTCTGATAAATCCTGACTTGCTACTTATAACATGAAAAAGCCCTCATGATGCGGAATAAATCCCCCCCCCCAATTATTATCTCCATCTGATTATGATATGGTTAAGCAAGAAATCATAAACTAAATGTAAAATGCATATAAATAATATAGTTAATTGTTTTCTAAAAAGATTATTTTTCCAGTTTTTTTGTATTCCCCGCCACTCCCGCAAGATCATATTCAATTAATCAGTGCAAAAGCATTTACAAAAACAACCGGATTTATATAAACAGGTTGTCTTTCGATGTCAGAGTTATTGAAGTTGATTACCAGTTTCGTGGTGTCTCTGTCATCAACAATGATCCGGTACGGTGCGATTTTTTATGAATCGAAATTATCAATCTTGAAAAGGTCGCTTACGGATTGATTAAAGTGGAGGTGATTTATTGTTGACGCAAATCTTTGTGCCAGTGAATGTATTTTTATGAAGTCCAGCGAACGAATTGCAGGAATACAGGGTATTGAATCTGTTGTATGAAACTCCTTTAGGCCAAAGGATTTGTTTAATTCAATCAGAACCGGAATGTACTCTTCACGTAATTTCATATGGCTTACACCGATATAGATTTCGCTTATTCCGTTATTATAGAGCCATCTTGTAGCATTGCATAATGAACCACCCGTAACAGTTTCATCATCTGTAATAATGGCGATTTTTTTATTTTGGATATTTCCGACTACTCCAAGAAGATTGGCCTTGTCTTTCCCGGGTCTGAATTTGTTTGCGATTGCATATGGAATATTCATTGCATCAGAAAAATGGACTGTAAATTTTGCTCCGCCAGCATCTGTTGACACAGCTACAGCGTTTTCAAGTTCTTTGAATGAATTGAATATTTCCACGAAGAGATCAAGACTGCTCAAAGCTACAAGCATCATTTCCGGTTCGTAAAATCCATACAACGACAGCGTGTGTGGATGGTATGTAAGATGAATATTTGCTCCTGCAGTTTTGAGTTGATCAGCAAAAAGACTGGATAATGTTGCCTCTCTGGCCAGAAAACTGGGTTTATCCTGTCTGGAATAGGGACAGTATGGGGTTACAACGGTAATGGTACGAGTCCGGTGAGCACGAAGAGTCCGTACAACCTGCAAAAGCTGCTGAATGTTTTCATTTACAGTGTTTGGACTGAGAAATTCATGAACACTTTGAAATACATATGCATTTGATCCTGCAACATGCTGTTTGAATCTGGGACATGTTTCTGAATCTGCGAAAATGGTTGTAACAGGATCATCATAACTTCCCAGTAATGGAATATCTTCGAGTTTACTTCCATTGGACCTGAGCATTTTTTCATATTCATTTTTAACTGATTGTGCGAGTTCGATTCCGGAATTGCATGCAACAAAAAGCAGCCATCCATTTGGTCCGGAAAGTTTCTGTTTTTTTAAACCTGAAAATTTTTCTGGTGTTATAAATAGCTCTGATGAGTGATTTTTGAATCCCATTTCTTTCTCCGAAGATGAGGGTATAATAAAAATTTATATATGAACTCATTAATCAACTATTTTTTTTGAAAAGTACCGCACCACCATTCATTTTCAATTTTTTTACTTACCAGTTCGAAACCGGTTTCGGCTGCATATCTGATTGCACTCTCATTTTCATCAGAAAGAATTCCCGACCAGATCAGTAATCCCTGATTTTTAATCAATTGTGATGTCTGATATAAAAGAGGAACTGATTCTGTAAGAATCATGTTCATCACAATCATGTCGAAAAAATGTTGAATATTAAAACAATCAGTAGTTCCGATTATAAAGTCAATCTGTCCACCGGGGATGTTTTGGTAGTAGTTTTCAGCAAGATTTTCTCTGCAATCCGGATCATTTTCTACACCGAAGCAGGCTGCAGCACCACAAAAGTCTGCGGTAAAACAGAGCACGCCCGAACCTGTACCAATATCAAGAAACCTTTTTCCATACAACCATTTTTTTCGTGATATAATGGCTTGTGCAGCAAGTCGTGTTGTTTCATGATGACCAGTTCCGAAGGCCATTTTAGGTTCAATCTTAATCCAGTGATCATTTTCATGTAATTCTGGCGGAAGCCATAAAGGTGAAACCAGAAAACCGGGAGCCAGTTTTGCGGGTTTCATTGATTTACGCCACTGTTCATTCCAGTCCTGCTCTTCAACTTTATAAAAGAGAACCGGTGAACGAAGGTCATACACTTTCAAATATTCTTCAGCTTTTTCCGCAGAACCGGCATCTTTAAAGTAAATCTTTACCCTGACACCATCATCAACAGATTCTTCTTCACAACCAAGCATTTCGAGAGTATAACAGCGTCCAAGTGCCAATTCGCTATCTTCATTGCTTAAAATGGTACTTACACAGTAGCTGGACATCTAAAGCTCCTGTTCGGAAACAGATTTTGATCTTTTTACAGCACAAAATTCACCACACATACTGCAAAGGGATTTGTTGGTTTCCGGCGGCAGCGACTGACGATATTGACGGGCCTTTTCCGGATCTACGCATAAAGAAAGAATTCTCTCCCAATCGAGTTGTGTTTTTGCTTCAGAAATCGCATTATCCCAATCAATAGCTCCGGGATGACCTTTGGCTACATCTGCTGAATGTGCGGCGATCTTTGAAGCAATTACTCCCTCGCGGACATCATCAAGCGATGGCAGCCGCAAATGTTCTGCAGGAGTTACATAACAGAGAAAATCAGCTCCTGACATTGCGGCAAGCGCTCCACCAATTGCTCCACTTATATGATCGTAGCCGGGAGAAATGTCTGTTACGATAGGCCCCAGAACATAGAAAGGTGCATTGTTACAAAGAGTTTTCTGAATACGCATGTTGGTTGTAACCTGGTCTAGGGGTACATGCCCCGGACCTTCAACAAATACACCTACATTTTTATTTCGTGCTCTTTTTACAAGATCACCCAGAATGATAAGTTCCTCTATCTGAACTCTATCGGTTGCATCATGAATAGCTCCAGGCCTGAAACCATCACCAAGGCTTACTGCAACATCATATTCTGCAAGAATGTCGAGCAATCTGTCGTATTGTTCGTATAATGGATTTTCCTTTTTATTTTTATGTATCCATTCCATCATTATCGTACCGCCACGGCTTACAGCTCCAGCCATTCTTTTTACTTCCATAAATCTTTTAACTGTCTGATCCGTAACACCGCAATGAAGTGTTAAAAAATCTACACCCTCCCTGCAATGATCCTCAACTACCTCAAACATGTCATCTGCTGATACTTCCAGTATTGATTTGCCACGTGAACGGGCACGAACAGCCATTTCATACAGTGGTACAGTACCCAGGGCAACCGGGCAGTCTTTTATAATTGATTTTCTGATTGAAGCAAGATCACCTGAAGTGGAGAGATCCATAATAGCATCTGCACCGTATTTCACAGCAATTCGCATTTTTTCAATTTCGTATTCAATATCAGCCTGAGATGATGAAGTACCGATATTTGCGTTAACTTTAATTCGGGTTTGCGAACCAAGAACAAGAGGTTCTATGGAACGAAGTTTATTACGGACAATAACTGCAGAACCATCAGCAACAGAACTCCGCAATTTTTCGGGAGCTAAACCTTCTTTTATTGCTGCTTGTTTTGTTTCATCAGTAATAATGCCGGATCTGGCTTGTTCAATTCTAGTCATGAGCCCACTATACTCCAATTAATATTTATTCCATATTGATATTTGGTTCAGATTTAATCTGATAAGATAATTAATAAACTGCATAGAAAATAGATCAAGGGGGCAGTTTTAACAGCTAAAAAATGAATGGCATGGTGTGTGCAGTTATCTGTAGTTCAAGTGATACTTGTATAAATCACAGCAAAATGGTATTATTAAGTTTATCATATATTTAAAATTTGTTTTTTTATATTATTGTTAATCCCACATCAGGTAAGAGGAATTATTGGAGGAAATTAATGAGCAAACGGCTTACAAAAAAACAGCTTGAATATTTCAAAGAGAAACTCATCACAGAAAAGAATAAAGTACTTGAAGAAATGGATGAGCTTCAACAAAGTAATCTCAAACAGTCGATATCTGAGTCGGCCGGAGAAATATCCCGTTACAGCTATCATCTTGGTGATGTCGCTTCTTTATCTTATGGAAGAGAGTTTTCGATGGGGCTTGCTGAGAGACAACAAAAGTATCTTGAGCAGATCGATGATGCGCTTCAGAGAATTGATGAAGGAACGTATGGAATTTGCAAAGTAACAGGTGAACCAATACCAATCGAAAGACTGGAAGAGGTTCCGGTTGCAAAATATTCTGTGCAGGGTAAAGAAATTATGGAAAAACGCAAACGACAAGGTTTGTAAGCTGTATTATACCCTGCTGATAATTTCATTCTTTAATTTCTTTTAGTTCCTGATTTTTTGTAATCGGGAACTTTTTTAATTTGAACTACACACAACAGAGATGAATATTCAATTTTCTGTATTGTTGCTTTTTTTTATCTGTTTAAGCACCTCTTTTTCTGATCAAATTCTGTGTGTAAAAAAACCGTATCCTGATATCCTGTGTGATTCAAAAGAAATTAACTGCAGAACACTCAAAAAGTATACAGGTAAATTCTCTTTCAATAAAACAAACCTGATTAGAAATTATCTTGATTCTATTGGCTATTTAAATCAGCAGTGGGATACGCTTTCTTCCGATTCAATCAGAATAATACCGGGTAAACGGGCGATTGTTCAATCCGAAACTGTAACAGGTGCAGATTCGGTAATTCTTGAACCAATGAAACAACCGTTTTTCTATGATGCCGGTAAAATAGAATCCAGGGCAGCCAGTATCAGTAAAATTATCGCAAACAGGGGTTATCCTTTTGTGCAGGTATTGATACGAGTAAGCAGTGACAGTCTGAATGAATCATGTAACATTGTTTACAAAACAAATACGGATGAACGTTATAAATTTTCCGATCCATATTTTACTGGAACCTTCAAAACTGCCCAAAAGACACTGCTTCATGATATTTCCTTTAAAAAAGGAGAGTTTTTCAGTCTTGAGAAAATTGACGAATCAATACGCAGGTTGCAGACCAGGTCCTATATTTCACAAGTCAGAGCCGCAGACCCTTTAATTTTTCCTTCAGACAGTATTGAATCTACAGTTAGAGTGCCTTTTTTAATTGAAGATAAAAGTGGTTTGGGTCTTGAAGGGGCATTAGGTTTTGAAACGGGTAATAATAATAAATTGCAGTTTTATGGAAATTTGGTTTTTTCATTGCTTAATCTGTTTCATTCTGGTGAATCTGCATCATTTGAATATGCGGGTGATAAAACCTTTCAGCAACTGAAACTTGAAATATCTAAACCCTGGATTTTCAATCTGCCTTTTCTGACTGCCGCAGGAATGGACCTGGAAGTAGTAGACAAGCAGTACGGGTATCTTCAGGGATGGTTTCGTATTCTTGCTGAAATCGGTTCATTATGGAACACTGGAATCAAGGTCGAAGCCCACGAAACATCCTTGTCGGGTGAAATGGATTCAGTTGGCGAATCAAAGTATATTGGAATGAATTACATACTAGCCCGTATACCTGAACTATACCAGAAAGGTGTGTTTTCAAAACAATTATTAATTGAAACAGGTACCGGGATCGCTAAAAAAGGCAAAACATCAAAAACACGGACAAACTTCGGTTTCTCTATGGGTATTCATGCACCTGTATTCAGCAATCAGGCAATTGCAGGACGGATTGTTACACGACACTTAATGACACGGGAAAAAGATCTGGTTCCTGCAGAACTGTTCAGAATCGGCGGTCATAATTCGGTAAGAGGTTATTCGGATAAACAATTTTCGTTCAGGACTGTAATGTATGGTCAGTTAGAATACATGCTCTATTTCAAAAAAGCCGGATCGGTATATATATTTACCGATGGAGGGATTGGTTTAAGAGAAACAATAGATTCGGATAATAATTATCAAACCATGATTGGATATGGAGCAGGCCTCCGTTTTCCTTCAAGACTTGGGACAATGATACTTGAGTGGGCAGGAAACTATAAGGGATCCAAAATTCCCGACCGGATACATGTACGTTTTCAGAATCCGCTTTCTGACGTATTAACCAATTTTTCAAGAGATTAACAGGAAATATTGTGAAAATACTACAGCTATTGTTCCTGACAGGGTATGTTTTCTTTTTAAATGCCTTGTGCCCACAGACAGATTCATCATGGCAAACACTAAGTAACCACATAAAACTAAACCGCATTTTAAATGAAGTGAATGATCTTGATGAATCATGTTTCATTTCAATAATATCAGATTTGCCTGATGCAGAAAAGGGGAAAACCAGAGATAAACTTGTTGAAGTTGTGACAAAATGGATAAACTCCCGTAAAATCAGCACAGAACTTCTTGTTTCTTTTTATAAAAGCCCGTTAATTTATAAAAATCGTGATATCTGGCCTGCTGTTTTTTCGCTATGGGAAAAAACTTACGTTTCTATCGATGAAGCATATGCGCACCTGGCTGCAAAAGGACAGTTTCATATTGCCGATACACTTTATGATATCTATGACAAAGAAGACAAATTAAATGTTTTCAACTGGTTGAAATGGGCAAAATTGAAAAATATTACTGGTGATTATGATGCAATTGGCGGCTTGTACTGTAGAATTGTCAACTCGGAATCAAAATTAACCCCTATTGCCCTTAGTCAGTTCAGATATCTTCTGAAAGATCAGAAAATGCAGATTGCCGATTCGATCCTGACCGATTTTTTAAGGTGTTTTGTTTACCAATCGGAAACAGATACTGTGCAGATACGCGAATGGACTTCGCAAACCTGTTTCGAATTGGGTTTATACAACAGGCAGATTGAAATCCTTATGACTTTAAATACAGAAAATTATCCTGTTTATGGTGATCTGTTCCACGTCTCAACGTCTCATTTGTCTAACAAAAGATACCGGTATGCATCTGATGCAGCAAGGGTGATTTATAATAACTCCAGGGATATTGAAAACAAACAAAAAGCAGCTTTTTTAATTTATGAAACATTTCGGGATCAAAATTTAAACGATTCTGCTTTAATATGGCTCAAAAGAGTTAGTCTCCAATCATCAAAACAGATGATTGATGCTGCTACACTTTATCAAAATACAGGATTATACGACAAAGCCCAGGAAATTATTGATTCAATTCCCCGCTCTTATGCTGCAGATACGATGTTGTTACGGCAATTTCTTTTTACCGGAAAACGTAATGAAGCTTATAATATGACCAAAAATGGCTGTTGTAGTAAAGATCTGTTATGGAGTGTCAGAACAGCACTTTTTGAAAAAAAATATTTTGAAGTCAACAGCCTGCTGGATTCCGTTTCTTACGGCAATATAACCAGTAAAGGTGAACTTTTATCCTGTCGTTATTGGCTTCAGAGATTACAGGGATCTTCGGATCTGCTTGATCTCTGGGCTCAAATTGAATATAATATCTATATCGGAAATTTAAACAATGCTGTTAAACTGTTATCAGTAGTTAAAGAATCGGATCGGATATGGGAACTTGCTCTTCGTGTAGCTAAAGTTCTGATAAACCGCGGTGATTCACACACAGCCCTGAACCTTCTGAAACAGCATGAGAGGAGTGATATTTCTGCTGAGTTTTTATATTCAATGGCAGAAGCCCTGCTTTGTCTCGGTGAAACAGATAAAGGCCGCCAGATTCTGGAAAAGATCATGCTGGAATATCCGGAGGATATCTTTTCAGGACGTGCGCGGCTTTTGCTTTTGTCTAAATAGGTCCGGATTGTTTTTCATTAAAGGTGGTTTGAATGAGTATCCGATGGATTAAGAATGTTTTAATTAATGGGGAAAAATCCACAATCGAAATACAGGTTGGTGACAAGAAAATAGGGGACAAATGCTATACCCGTATAAATAATGAAGTTGAATTCTGGTTTGAAAATATATACGATACACGAAATGATATTATCGCTCAGGGATTGGATATTCTTAAAAAAAGACTTGAAAGCAAAGAGGTTACATATCCCGATGGAAGGCAATATGACTGGCAATAAAACAAAAGACGCGCCCAGGAGATGTGTAGTAATACATGGGCATTTCTATCAACCACCGCGTGAGAATCCATGGATTGATATTATAGAAAAACAGCCTTCAGCTACACCTCAGGACAACTGGAATGAACGTATTTACGATCAGTGTTACAGACCAAATGCTTATTCCCGTTTACTTGATTCTGAAGGTATGATAGTAGATATACATAACAATTATCTGAGTATGAGCTTCAATTTCGGGCCGACACTTTTTTCGTGGCTCGAAAGATATCATCCTTTAACGGCCAGGCGTATAATTGAATCTGATTCACAGAGTTGTTCGGCACTTGAAGGGCATGGGAATGCGATTGCGCAGGTATATAACCATATAATTATGCCGCTGTCATCAAAAAGGGATCAGCTAACCCAGATCCGCTGGGCGAAACAGTTTTTCAGGAGCCGTTTTAAGAGAGAACCTGAAGGAATCTGGCTGGCCGAAACTGCTATCAACATGGAGACTGTTCTCTGTTTGATTGAAGAAAAATTCAAGTTTGTCATACTTTCTCCTAATCAGGCAGATAGTTTCAGACATATTGGTGATGATTCTAAATGGGTTTCTGCAGAGCCTCATAAATTGAACACCAGGTATCCTTACAGAATTTTTCCAAGAAACCCTTCTGGCCAACAATTACCGGGTTGTCTTGACGTTTTCTTTTTTGATGAGGGCTTATCAAAAGAAGTCAGTTTCAATAATTTGTTAAAAGATTCAAATGTTTTTGGGGAAAGAATTAATTCCTGCTTTGATCAACATAGCACTGATCCTCAGGTAGTTACAATTGCTACTGATGGTGAAACGTTTGGTCATCACAAACCATTTGGTGACATGTGTCTGGCTTATTTTTTCAAACATGTTGCACAAAAACTTAATATCACTCCAGTGAGTTTCGGGTATTTTCTGGCAAAAAATCCACCGCGCTTTGAGGTAAGGTTGAAAAATGAATTTGGCGAGGGTACGGCATGGAGTTGTGCTCATGGTGTTGGAAGATGGATACGGGATTGCGGCTGTAAAACAGGAGGAAACGATTCCTGGAACCAGGCCTGGCGTACACCCCTCAGAGAAGCTTTGGTGAATCTGCAGGGAAAAATTGATCGGGAATATGAAAAAGCGTTTTCATCTTATGATATAGATCCATGGATAATCAGAGACAGATATGTTTTAACATTTTCCAGACAACCAATAAAAGACTTTAAAAATCTGTTGTCAGAATATGGCATTGAAATTGATGGCCGGGAACAACTTTATGCTTTTAAAAAGTTTCTGGAAGCTCAAAAATTCATTCTTTTTTCTTTTACATCATGCGGTTGGTTTTTTTCTGACATAAGTGGTATAGAAACGATGCAAAATCTTGCATATGCTTTTCGTGCGATCCAGTTGGGTATTGATCCGCAAAACCAGGCAGAAACACTCGAAAACTTTCTCTGTGATCTTGAAAAAGCGAAGAGCAATCTGCCCAACACTAACGGACGAACTTTGTTTGAGAGATATCTGTTATATTCTTCTGACCATCAGGAGATTATTGCTTTCACAGGAGCTGTTCACAAATCATTTGCTGTTAATAAAAACAACAGATTCGACCTGTTTGGATACACTCTTTCTCTGCGCCCGGTTCAGACAATGAAAGCTGGAGGTTTCCAATATGAAAGTTATTCAGTGCAGATAGAAAACGAACAGACCGGAGAGCATAGCGGCTGGTCTGTCATGATTTCTCATCGTGGAAATTCGGATATAAGCGGCTGGGTACTTCCAATTGAAGCTGTTCCTGTTTCACGAAAGAACGGGATTCGACCAGAATCATGGATGAGTCACAAAGATGTAAAGCGGCTGAATCTGATGGATATTTTTGATACATCACGACATGAACTTATGGACCTGTTTTTAAAGAGAATCTCTGATGATACAAATGCACGATTCAGCACATGGATCAAAAAACATGAACGGGAACTTGATATTCTGTCTCTGCTTAAATCATCACTTCCAACATACTGTACTGCACCTCTCTCTTTTGTGTTTCAGGAACAATGGAATAAAACCATTATGCGTCTGGGGAAAAAAGGATCTGAAGAAAAGGCATTTTCTAAGTTACTTCAGTTGGACAGAGATATGCAGAGGTTCGAAATCACTATAGATTTGAAGAAAAGCGCTGAACTACTGGAAGACATACTGGTATCTGAGTTAAAAAGGCTTTCCTGCGATCCGGGAGCAGAAAAATGTGACAGGGTCAGGTGCCTGCTCAACGTCGTTGATAGATTCAGCGTTCCTGTAACAAAGTCGAAACTGGAAGATCTTTTCCATCCGGTTTTAAATATCGAAGTCAAAAAACTCCATCAACAGTGCTGTCCGGACAGTCCGATTGAAATGAAAAAAGTAAACAGGGAAAAGAAAGCCTTACTCATCACGCTTCTAAATTTTGCCAGAAGAATGAATTTCAATACAGAATCATTCAAATTGGCAGAAATTCAGAATAAATGATTAAAAAGCATGGTTTTAACTGCAGCCTGGGTTTGAATTTCTTTTTAAATTTGAATAGAATTGGTTAATAGAACTGAAGGAGTGGTAATTGTACACAGCACATAAAACTTTTTACGCAGAAAGTTTATTATCACTTAATCATCCGGTTCAGATTTTAATAAATTGCTTTTATGGGTTTCTTGAGATATATTTTTAATACAGACTTGTCTTTTGTAAAACTAATAACAGAGCAGGTAATGATGACTTTTGGAACAATTGTTTTTTGGATAGTACAAATATTTGTTCTTATTATGGGAATTTCCATAGGTCACAGTTATTTGAGATTCAAGATCCGCCGTGAGGAGAACAGAAAAAAAGAATTGGAGCTGCTTCTTCTGGATAAAAGAACCGAAATTCTTCAGCAGGGTAAAAACGTCGCCCACGAACTGGAAGAACTCCTTTATAAAGCCAAAGTTCAGCAGGAAATAAATGATATAATCCGAAAAGATGAACCCCGTCACTAATGGGGACAACTGTCGCCGATAACTTCTTATAGATTAACCCAGGTAATCTCCAGTTTCCATTTTTTTTCGGATTCGCTTCTCAATCATAATCATTAATCGTTTAATTCAGATTTATTTTTACTGTTCATGTAATCTTTATCTAAAAAAAATTAAAAAAAATGTTGAAAGTATTGACAGTATCATTAGAATTCATTATTATTTGATCTGCATATTTAAAGCCGCCGATTATTTGTGCGGAAGGAGGTGAGATCCCTGTGATTTTGGATGAACAGTTTGATGCTGATGAGATTTTGCGCGATGTAGATGAAAGATATCACCTGGATGATGAGGCTGATAATGAAGATGATATGCGCGAACTCAATTTTGGGACTATCCGCGATGAAAACGCCAATTTTAGCGATATGGCCAGCGATCTTGACAGTACTGATGATCTTTGGGAATAAAGCTTAAAGAAACTCTGATTGTCAGTTCCTCCGTGAGTCTGGGCGGACAGAAAAAAGTTCGCCTTTTTTATTTATTTAAAGAAATACCATGAAAAAAGATACTGTTTATTTTATCTCTGATGCTCATTTTGGTATTCCTGTTTCAGGTCAGGAATCACGTGAAGAACATTTCTCAAGTTTTATTCAGAACATTTCTACTTCAATGTCGGAACTTTTTATCGTGGGTGATCTTTTTGATTTCTGGATAGAGTACAAGCGTGCCATTCGCCCGGATTATTTTAATGTTCTTTATACTCTGAAACAACTTACTGAAAAAAAGATTCCTGTACATTATCTTGCAGGAAATCATGATTTTGCTCTCGGTACATTCCTGAAAGATTGCCTTGGCATAACAATTCATCATGGGCACTACGAAACAGTTATTCAGGAAAAAAAAGTTCATTTGTATCATGGTGACGGATTGATAAAATCAGATTACGGGTACCGTATATTACGCAAAATACTTAGAAATCCAGTGAATCAGCACATTTATAAACTTCTGCATCCAGATATCGGAGTCTGGTTTGCAACCAGATGTTCGGGACATAGCAGGAAATACCTAAGCGGTCGTATTTCTGAAAAGAGCGTTCAGGAGTATCGAATGCACGCCAGAAAGTATCTTGAATCCGGAAACGATATAGCTATTTTCGGGCATACACACCGTGCCGAACTCTGTGATTTGGGTTGTGGTATCTACTGTAACACCGGTTCGTGGCTTATAAATTATAACTATGCCTCAATGAGAAACGGCAGAATCTCTCTTTGGACCTATAATTTTGATTCTTCATCACAAAAATTGCCTTTAACGGTCTGTAAATGAGGAAAAAGAGAATCATAAGTTTCCCATAATGCCTGAGAAATAACCTTCGTTTCTCCAATTACCCCAATAAAATTTGTATCACCGTTCCATCTGGGAACTATATGCATGTGCACATGTTGATCTATGCCTGCTCCGGCAACTCTTCCGATATTCATACCTATATTGAATGCATCCGGTTTTAATGCTTTTGAGAGCGCCGTGCGGCTTTTACATAAGAGTTCCCATAGTTCATCAGAGGTTTCTTTATCCAGCGAAAGGATATCGGAAGTATGTTCGTAAGGAATAATCATCAGATGCCCGTTATTATAGGGGAAAAGGTTCATGAGTACAAAACATTTTTTACCTCTGAACAGTATCAGATTATCCCTGTCTTTATCAATTGGTTGTGAAGGTTTTTTGCAGAAAATACACTCATCATCATCTTTATCAATATCCTGAATATACTTCATTCTCCACGGCGCCCACAGCCTGTTCATAATGGTTACATTCCTTCCTGTTTCAGGACGTAATTTTATAATACAATTAAACTTACCAGACCTGCAATTACACAATAAAAACCGAAGTAGTGAAGTTTGCCCTGATTAACGAATTTAAGCAGAAGCTTGAGTGCGAAAATCCCGATAATCAGACTGGTAAGAAATCCCAATCCCATGGTTGTAAAACTCATATTAATGTTATCTATTTTCATGAACTGAAGTAAAGCTGCACCGAAAATAGCTGGAAGAGCAAGGAGAAATGAAAAACGACCGGCTTCTGCCCGAGATACTCCAATCAGTAACGCTATGGCTATAGTAGAACCACTTCGTGAAATTCCCGGTATTATCGCCATAGCCTGAGCACAACCGATTATTACTACTTTCAACCACGAAAGGTCTGCAGTATTGTTTTTACGTATGGAGGAGATAAAAAGCAAAACAGCGGTTACCAGAAGCATTGTTCCGGCTGCTTTGGGGTTAGAGAAAAGGCTTTCAAAAAAATCATCAAAAAAAACTCCTGCAAACCCTGCAGGTATTGTTCCTAATATTATAAAACCAACATAACGCAAAGCTGCTTCTCTTTGGGTACGCACTTTGGACAATGAATCGGTAACAAGCCATTGTATATCTTTTCTAAGTACTATTATAATTGCGAAAGCAGTACCCAGATGAAGCAGAATGTCCAGAAACAGGCTGCCCTCTGTGATACCGAAAAGATGCTGTATTATTACGAGGTGTCCTGAAGACGAGATAGGAAGGAATTCAGTTAATCCCTGAGTTAAGCCCAGAATCGCAGTTATCATATAATCCATTTTATTTGATCCCTTTCAATAAAAAAGCCGGGTCAGATCTGATCCCGGCTGAATTCATATTCAAACACAGACTTTAAAAATGGAGATTGATGCCTGTGTTAAAGAGAAAACCGGCTCCGCCAAGATCAACGCTATTATCTGGTTTTTGAAATGGTATCAGAATTTTTCCGTCGAAATAAATTCCAACAGGAATCACAGGAAATTTTACCATTGCACCCAGATCAATGTGACAACCCCAGTGCGGTATCATCAGATTTGAGGTGATTTCTTTTATTATCTTCTTTGATATATCGTAATTGTCAAATATTTCACCACGTAATTCGTCAATTGTATTTACTGTTTCCAGATAAGGTTTCAGCGCATCTTCAATAAGCTTGTTGCTTAATACCGGGGTAGAAAAAATAAGGCTCAGCCCACCGCCACCATAAAATTTAACCGTTTTCAGGGCTGGCGGAAACTGATAGATATATTTTCGTACAGTCAGATCAAATTGAAGTTTCATGTATGGGGTTTTGTGAAAACCCCAGAAATCCATGCCAAACCTGTCAAGTGTAACACGGAGAGTATCGTATTGAGCTTCAAACAGGTCCTGCGGACCGTTTATTTCAGATACATCGTCTTTGTATCGTATATCTGATGGAAACAGGATCGAACCGTCATACTCCCACCAGGCAAAGTTTGTAGATAATTCAACAGCATCAATGAATGGAATTATATCCAGATAAAATTTTACTCCAAAATTAAATGGAGTACGGTCCCAGCTTTTGCGATTTATATATAAAGGTAGAAGATCTGCTGTTATAACAGTTAGTTCTTCAACAGGAACAGATCCTATACTTTCTGCATCGATTTTTAAAGCTTCCATGGAGATCTGTTCACCAGTGACGTTATCCATTCTTAATGTAAAATCATTGCCCCAGTGAATGCCGAAACCAATTAGCGCAAATACTGAAGAGGAAAACATAGAGATCAAAAAAAATACAGTAATGAGACTTCTTCTGAACATAAATCTCCTTTTTGAAAAACAAAACTTAAGGGTTTTGTAATAAGTATTGTAGTAATCAGATAGATAAGCAGTACTGTTCAAAAGCCAGATTAAATATATATTTGCCTTGAAAAGTAAGTCAAACCTTATGGGGGCGATTAGGTTAACGATAGCTGTCGTCATATTCCAAAATTTGGGATGGACTGTTTTTTTAACTTTTGTGACAATTTTCGAAAAAAAAGCAAAAAGATAGTCCGTCCCGAAAAATCAAAAATTGAAACAAAGGTGAAAATGTTTTAGTTTTCAATCTGGTTTCACGTTTAGAAGTAATAAAATCAAATCGAAAAGAACAGGTATCATATATTATGTATATAATCAAATTATTGCTTTTTACATTTCTACCGTTTTCACTGTTTTCTGAACCGGATTCAATTACAGAGATATTATTCAGTGAAAATGAATCGATTGAAACTCTAATGGGACAAATAAAACGGATTCAGGTTTTTAAAGGCCATACACGTGTGTCATCCGGGGAGTTTTTTTTCACAAAAGAAAAAGGATTCGTTTATTCATATAAATCCCCATCAGAGTTTATTATGCTTTTAAAAGGTAACATTCAGTATTCTGTTGACCCCGTGAAATCTCTTGGTGTCAGAAAAGTGATTGACAAGCCAGACCCACTTGCGTTTCTGTTACAGTCGGGGTTGTGCAGAAAAGATAATCTTCGGTTTCGAGGAAGTGTCGATAACAGGCTGATCTTTTCATGTGGTGATTTAAATCTCTATGCAGCTTTCGAAAGACAAAATGGAAGAGCTCTGGTACTGGAGTATTTCGACAGCATCGGAATCTTAAAAGAACAGATCGTGTATAATTATGGTTCCAGAAAAGGAGTTGGCCATATACCTGTTTCTGTAGTAGGTCGAACAGTTATGGGGGATCAGATCCTTGTTGATTCAATAATCCTTTCGAAGGTAAAAATCAACAGCAAAATTTCTTCTGAACTTTTTAAAAAACCCAAATCAGTTAACTGGATCGACACTGGCAGTTTTTATGATTTGGACAGAATCTCCCAGTAACAACTTAAAGTCTCGGGCTGCATTCCCTCCGTTAATCCCTATTTCAATAAAACCAACTGATCCCATATATGCCAGTCCTGATTGTAGTGGGACTTCCTTATAACATCTCCTCACAGGTAGAGTCAAGAATTTACCGGGGATTTTTGTAACCAGTTGTTTTTGTGACTTATTGTCGATCAGATCTGATCTTATATTGGTTATTGCGTTACCGAACCTGTCTAAATAAATTATTTGTCCGCATATCTGGTTTTTACTGATTTTTACCTCTGGAAAAGGCAACCTTCTGTAATCTGAGATTCTGGAACCGAACATTTCGGGGATAACACCTTTTGAAATTTGTGCTGCTGCAGGAGCGATCAGGTCGCGGCCATAAAAAGTAGCACATTGCTGTGTTTTGAAAAAACCATTTTGACGATTCAATTGGTAAACAGCTATTATATTTTCAGTTTGGCAAATCCAGGAAAGAACTCCGTTATCCGGCCCTGTAAAAAAATAGTTTTCACCCTGAAAAATAACAGGCCTGGAATCAGTTCCTGTATCCGGATCTACGACTGTACAAAAGATTGTTCCTGGCGGAAATGATTTAAAACATGCAAGGAGAGCAAAAGCTGCTGCACGGGTATCTCCAGGATCTATCTGATGAGTAATGTCAATAACAGTTGATTGAGGAGAGATACTGTAGATGACAGCTTTCATCTCAGCGGCAAACCAGTCTCTTGTGCCAAAATCGGTAAGTAATGCTATAATTGCCATAAGCAAATAAATAATAAAGGACCGGAAATTTCCAGTCCTTTATTATCAGGGGTTATGAAGAGACTTTGGTTAGAATCTTATTGATCCTTTGAGAGTATGCAAGAGGATCCGGTACCATTTGCCCTTCAGCGATAAGAGCCTGTTCATAAATAAGATGAACCCATTCTTCCAGTTCAGGATCTTTAGGATCTTTTTCATATCTGGAATTAAGATTTTGAAGAATGAGGTGTTGGGCGTTAATCTCCAGTATACGTTTGGATTCTGGCACGTTCTGACCCATCGATTTCATCAGTTTCTCCATCTGGGAGCTCATACCGTTATCGTCTGCAACAAGACATGCTGGACTATCCTTGAGCCTGGTAGTAACACGAACCTCTTTTACCTGTTCACTAAGAATATTTTTAATCCTTGCAGAAAGTTTTTTGAATTTCGATTCTGCCTTCTTTTTTATGTCCTGTTCCTCTTTCCCGAGTTCACCAAGATCAAGATCTCCCTGAGTAACAGATTTAAGCTGCTTTCCTTCGTAATTATAAATGTCATTAACAATCCATTCATCAATGGGATCAACCATAAACAATACTTCAATGCTTTTTGCCTTGAAGATTTCCAGATGAGGGCTTTTTTCTACAATATCACGACTTTCACCTGTTATGTAATAGATATCCTTCTGATCTTCCCTCATTCTGCCTACATACTGTTTCAGTGAAACAAGATCATCACTGTTTTCGCTCATTGACGACTGAAAGCGAATGAGCTCCTGAAGTTTTTCCTTGTTTTCAAAATCGGTATGAAGACCTTCCTTGAGAACCGGTCCGAATTCATTCCAGAATGTTTTGTAATCATCCGGTTCTTTTTCAGCCATCTCTTTAAGCTTACCCAGTATTTTGTTTACAAGTGTTTTGCGAATCTTGTCGATAACCGGATTGTTCTGAAGCATTTCCCTTGAAACATTCAATGGTAAATCCTCAGAATCTACTATACCACGTACAAACCTGAGATATTCAGGAAGAAGCTCTTTGCAGTTGTCCAGGATAAAGACCCGTTTTACATATAGTTTAACGCCATGTTTGCGGTCTAAAGAGAACAGGTCGAAAGGGGCTTTTGATGGTAAAAAGAGTAGTGATGAATACTCCATGATTCCTTCAGCCCGGGTGTGCATGGTTGCAAGCGGCTTGTCGAAACCACCCAACTGCTGATAGAACTCTTCATATTGCTCTTTGGTAATTTCTGATGAAGAACGTCTCCAGAGTGGTTTTGTCTGGTTAATGATTTCCTCTTTACCTTTTTCATTGGGGAGATAGATCGGGAACGCTATAAAATCAGAATATTTTTTGATTATGGAGCGGACCTGCCAGTCTTCAACATAAGAAGATTCTTCCTCTTTAAGGTAAATTGTTATTTCAGTTCCGCAATCATCTTTTGAAGCTTCGGTGATAGTGTATTTGTCTTCACCATTAGATTCCCACTGAATCGCCGGTTCATCACTGCCAGCGCGTTTTGAAACAAGTTTAACGCTGCTTGCTACCATGAAAACAGAATAAAAACCAACACCGAATTTTCCTATCAGGTTTGAATCGAATTTCTGATCACCGGTCATTTTTTCCAGAAATGCCTTTGAGCCGCTTCGTGCAATAGTACCAATGTTTTCAATTACTTCCTGACGGTTCATGCCAATACCGTTATCTGAAATCGTTATTGTTTTTGCTGTTTTATCCAGTTTGATATGAATTGCTAACTCTGTATCACTATTGAGGATAGATGAATCTGTCAAAGATTCGAAGCGTAGTTTGTCGAGCGCATCTGAAGCATTTGAGATTAATTCTCTCAAAAACACCTCTTTGTGGCTGTATAACGCATGAATCATCAGATGAAGAAGCTGTTTTGCTTCAGTTTGAAATTCCATGCTTTGTGGTTGTGTTGAAGTTGTTTCTGCCATATAATTAACCTCCGTTATGTAGTAGATTCTGGGCTTTGAGGCAAAGAACAGATAAAATAAAAAATGGACAATAGAAATTAAAAGTATTGAATTAAAAAGTTAACTTCGAATTTGACGGTTTTATTACAACTGCAATGCGTCTCTTCACGACCCAGACACAATAACCCGCATCCCGAAACCATGCTTTTAAGTCTGTTTCAACATATTCAACAACTGCTCATGTAGTTATTACCTTTGCTGTATGAAACACATTTTTTTAGTAAATTCATACTTTAAATATAAACCCATGTGAAAGTTATCAGATACTTGTCTCCATTTTTGTTTTTTGATTCAAGTAATTTAATAAAATGCCGATAACCTTACAGGAGATATTCTCTATGCAAATATCTATTAATACGTTTTTGCAGCCTGAATCTTGTAACCAAACCTGCAACATGGGCAATTCTGAACTCAAAATTGAAGAGAAGAGGGAATTGATCGAACTCCGGAGAACTGATGCAGAGGTTCGTGCCCATGAAGCTGCTCATAAAGCTGCTGGGGGCCAGTATGCCAGTGCTGCTTCATTTCAATACCAGACAGGCCCGGATGGGAAGCAGTACGCAGTAGGAGGAGAGGTTTCTATAGATTCATCGTCTGTTTCTGGTAAACCAGAGGCAACAATACAAAAGATGCAGGTTGTAAGAAGAGCCGCGCTTGCACCGGCAAACCCTTCAGGACAAGACAGAAGAGTTGCTGCTTCTGCCGCAGCAGCAGAAGCCAAAGCCAGAGAACAACTGAGAAAAGAAAATTCAACCTGTTGCTATACCAATAATGGAAAAACAGATTCCGGAACGTATGGTAATATCTATTTAATGGTGTAAAACCATTCAAATGTGTCTGGTAAAATAGGTTACTTGTGCCCAGGATCATTTTAGGGCATTATAAAGGTTCTTATTTCGTTAGAAGAAATAGTTTAAATTGAGCGCAAAATACACCTTATTGCAACCGCTTAAGAAAGTAAGATACTGCTGTCTTCAAATACTAATTTAAAATCCCTTTCGTAATTTCTGCATAATTGTTTAATCCTGAATTATTTTTAATTTAAATGATTATTAATAATAAAAGAAATCATTGGGTTATACTGATTGCAGCAGTATTGGCAGGTGGGGGCTTTGCTACAGATTCAACTAAAGAGTATTTAAACTCCCAACTACAAGGTCCAAAATTATATAATCCTGCGTGGGCGGGAATCGCATCCGCACTTTTGCCAGGTGCAGGACAGTTTTACACGAAGAAATATTTCAAAGCTGGTACATTTGTTGCACTCGAAGCCATAACAGCATCGGTTGCTAACTATCATTATAAAAATTACCGATCGTTGTATGACAGTTACAAAAACATGCAGAGCGGAGTATCTGATGCTGAAAGTCCACTGGACAGTGCTATTTTAAGAGAAGATGCGTTGCTTGAATATGGCAACGCTCGTGAATCGAAAATTCACATGTATAATACTTTGTCGTGGATGGTTGGCGGGTATCTGTTTAATGTACTTGATGCTATCAACAGTACATCTTTTTTTGATAATTCTGATACGAAAGATCCTCGTGTTGCCGCATGGCTTGCAGCTATACCGGGTTTAGGTTTGGGACATTTATATAACGGTTCGCTTTCAAAAGCTGGTCTTGTAATTATGACACAGGTTTCTTTGGGTGTTGTAGCTTATAACAATCACAAACTTATGAGAGAAGCAGAGGATAACATATCCCGTTTTATTAAAATGGAAAAGAAAGTTATTAAAGAAAAAGAGAATTTGGAAACAGATATCGACAAGAAAAGCGTTGCCGAAAACGTACTATCAGAAAACTACAAAAATGAGTGGGAATTCAGGCAAAATTCAGCTTTCCGCAATAGAAATACATATTTATGGTATTCCATATTCTTTTATATTTACGGGATTCTTGATGCTGTTGTGGATGCCCATTTGCACGATTATAGAGAAAAAATGAAACTGTATCCTGATCTGGTGCCTGCCAATGACGGGGCTCATTTACAGATCAATTATAAATTTTAAAGGAATCAATTCTCAAAGGATGGTAAATATATGGCTGTAACACTCAAGGATATTGCAGAACGTGCTGGTGTAACTTCCGCTACTGTTTCCATGGTAATTAATAACAAGCCAAACATTTCAGATGCAACCCGCAAGAAGGTGTTAAAGATTGCCAAAGAACTTAATTATTATCCAAATGTGATTGCCAGAGGACTGGCAACCAGAAAATCCAATTCAATCGGTGTAATAGTTCCCAATCTGGCTTCATCTTTTGTAGTCAGGGTTCTTCAGGGAATCAAAAGTACAAACAGGGATATCGATTACACTGTTCAGCTTTTTGATACTGTCGGGCAGAATGAGAATGAGTCGCAGCTTTTTCAGCGCCTGGCCCGGGAGCGGCGTATTGATGGTGTTATACTTATCAGCTCAACGGTTACTGATGAAGAACTGAATATATTCCGCGATGAAAGTGTGCCCAGCATAGTTGTAGCCCGAAAGTGCGACAGCCTGGATTCTGTTTATGTCAATAACGAGATGGGGGCATGTGATGCAACGGATTATCTCATTGAAAAAGGACATACACAGATCGCATGTGTGATAAGCAACAAGCTTGGATTGCCAACAAAAGAACGTCTGGATGGGTATAAACAATCACTTTCAAATCATAACCTTCCATTTCAGGAAGATCTGGTGTTTGAAGTTGAAGATGATGGAATAACAAGCGGGGTAGAGGTGTTTAGCCGTATTCGTGAGAGGCAACCGGCTGTGAGTGCTGTATTTGTACCTGCAGGAGATATGGTTGCAATTGGTCTTATCAAAGAGGCAAAGAAAAGAGAATTAAGGATTCCGCAAGACTGGGCTGTTGTAGGGTTTGATGATATTCCGGCTGCTGAAGTCGTTGAGCCGTCACTTACAACTGTTCGTCAGCCTAAACTTGAAATGGGTGATTATGCAATAAATATGATTGTTGATAAGATTGAAGGCCGCGAATCTGGTATCAAGCATAAAGAGCTTCCAACGAAGATTATTATCAGGGAGTCTGCATAAATTATATTGGTACCATTAAGGTTAAATAACAGGGCTTTAAATTCGAAGTATTGATATATAAAGCATTTACAGAATAATCTTTCCTTTCCGATATATACACGGGGGTGTACTGGCTTTCGACGGGAAATGGGAGATATTGAACAGCATGTCGAGGATATCGGTTGGCCTCGTTAATCATCCGGTAAAATTATAATTGCCGAAGATTATTCTTTCGCAATGGCTGCTTAATAAAGCGGCAACTTGAGCAGGGAGCGCACTTCTTTTTGCTTGAGCAGTTTAAGGTGCTGGTCCGGAAAAGGGTACCGGTTTCCGGATGAGATTTTTGGTACTGGGCACATTGTAAGCGGGTTTGTCGGCGTACGGTGTGTCGAGATTAAAAGACAGACTAAGCATGTAGCGGTTCATATTGATCGTTTTTCGGACAGGGGTTCAACTCCCCTCACCTCCACCATTTTTTTTGTTTATTATTTTATACAAATTTACGCGTGGACAAAGCATTTGCTGACATGACCAGCTAAAAACGAGACATGCTCTTCAAATAAGAACGCTAAAGTCGAGATTTACACTATTTTGAGTCACTGGCACGAAATATGTTAGGATTTAGAATTGGCTTGAAGAATGGGGCGTTAAAAGATATATTATTTAGTTAACAATACCTGCCACGCCTCTCTTTGTGGATGCGCAAAACGGTGGGTTTTTTAAAATTTAATATCTATATTAAATTAAATATTTTATGAAAACTGCTACACAAACAAAAAAGCAGAAAGAAGCAGCAGACTGGTCATTACGCCCACGAATAGAAGTCAAAAAAGAAAAACACTATTCTGCAGACGAGCTTATTGATGCGTATTTCAGGGGTAGAAGAGACCAGTTTGAAGAGGACAAAAAAATACTTCTTGAATCTTTTTCTGAAAACCTCAAAAGAGCCAAACAGGTTTGCGAGGAATTCTTCCTTTCTCTTGAGCAGAACGAGGTCGGTTGTTCCTTCGTTTCTTTGAGAGCTATGACCATTTCTCATTTCGACGCAATTTTTGTTGTTCCAAAACAAAAATTTGTAGCACTCGACTTCGATGCCGTTTATCGTCTGGCACGGGAGAAGAAAAAAGAAGTAACAACAAACACTTTCAATTTCTCTTTTTCATTTATGCCTCTCACAGATTCCCTGAACGAGGGGCGGATGCTGACTGATGGCTACATTATGAAATATGCAAAAAAAGATTAGTATAGATCACGCAAGGCATAATGAAAAGGTATGCAAATACCTGAATAAAAAACCTGAATTTGCGGATTGGGTTATCACAACTGCCTTCTATTCTGCATTACATTACCTCAGAAATAAAATTTTTCCTGTCAACATTGCTGAAAACGGAAAAAAAATAAAGGTTACCGATTTCGACAATTACTGTCTAATAAAGCATATCAACAAAGGTAAGCACAGCGCTTTTTCCAATCTTGTTGAGGAAATAGCTCCAGAATTATCCGACCATTATAATCAGTTAAAAGATCTCTCCTGGACTGCACGATATAACTGCTACGAATATGACCGGGAGTTATCAAACCTTGCTATGAAGAAACTTGAAATCATCAAAAGCAAATGCCAGTAATCCCTGTCCCAATTACTTCTGATAAGCCCCTGAATGCCAGAAAGAAATGCAACACTATATTTTGGTCCATAACCTTCCATGTTTCTGGTTAAAACAAAAAGAACACGAATCGGGTTTAAAATTGATGAATCGTTTTTTTTTGAAAAAAACATGTGAATTAAACAGATTCCGGGTATCGGGTATCATTTTCGTTTTATACAAAAACTGATAATTAAACTCCGGAATAGGTGCCGGTTTAAACCGGAATATACAAACCCCACGACTGCAACGGTTGCGTACACGCTGCTGGAGTAGGTTACGACGAGTATAAGTGGAATTTCGTTTGCGGTAGTTCCGGTAATAATCCGGATTTTTTTCCAACCATCGCGCGTGGGCTTCCTTCTGTGCTGCCCGGTAATCTTGATCAGTACGAACCTTTTTTACTTTGCCACTGACGCTTGCGGCAGCGACGGCAAGTTTGATTCATGCAAAACTTCCAGTTGCTGCGAATGGGGGGAGAACGTGCATCTGCAATGCTCGCATACCTTTTTTCCCATAGATATTTGCCTGAAAGCGTAAATCTAAAAAGCTAATTTCAGGAAAATTATACAGGGGGGGGGGATTTTTATTGAAAAAAAACAGGTAGAATTTATCTGAAAATTATAAAAGCTGGATCGCTTCGAATGTGATTTTTCCTGATGCACCGGGTATTTTCAGCAGTTTCGAGAGGAAATGGAAATGATTTCCACCTTCCTTGCCGAGCGTTATGAAAGAAAAAGCATCATGATTACCAGTAATCTTGTTTTAGCGAGTGGGACAAAATATTCAAAGATCCTATAACTGCTGCTACCGCAATAGACCACCTTGTACACCATTCCACTAATCTCGAATTATAATGAATCGATAGCTACAGAACTAACCACGCAATAAAAATTAAAGAGAAAGGAGTCAAAACCAACTATAAAATTAAAAGTAATGGGAAAATTTGTTCATTATCGATGAGAACTTTTAATTGTCGTTGACCAGTGTTGATTTGAATGGTTTACAATTGATTGTTTCAAAGGGTATGAGATTGTAAAATTTGTAAATATATTTGATAAACACCGATCTGAACCTGATAAATCAGTTCTTTAACATCAAAAAGAACGGGAGTTGGAACTAGGACAAAAAATATCGTCATTCAAAAAAAATTTATCTTGATATTAAATTTTGGATATCTTTGCGAGATGTCGAATTAAATTATCATGAATCATTTAATGAAGAATAAAGTAGTCTATATAACTGTTTGAAGGATTCTGTTATAGTGCTCGAAAGAGATCTTGTCTTCTTTGTAATGCCGATATTCGCATTTTTTCAAGGAATCGAAATCATTTTTTATCAAAAAAGATTTTATGTAGGTTGTAACAGATGTGGAAAAGGTTAGATCGAAATCAATTGCTGCAACTATAGCCCTTACAACATTTGTCAAATTTCCGGGGTTGCATTCAATGTAATCAGTGTCATTTTTGATGAAATCTATCGTGCGAGACTCTATTGCATGCAAATATCGATCGATGTTTAAATAATTAGTCACAGGAGAATAAACAAGCGCATCAAAATCAAAAAAACAGCTTTCAGTTAAATACTTTTCATCTGCGGGCAAAATACCTTTTTTAAAAGCCCAATGACTCTCAAAATCCCAGATATCGACGATAAGCCCATTTAGATCGATTTTGTACCCCCCATAATAATTCCGATACATCGAAACACCGCTGAGTCTTTCAAGTATTCCCTTCATACCGCTCTTGACTATGATGTCCAGATCTCTTGGCTTATTATTATTATAAATTGAGCGTATAGCTCCGCCAATGATATAGAAATCATCTGTTTCACCTAATGATTTCCAGAACATGTAAAAAAGTGTATTTTCAGCTTTATATTTTTTTATAAAATCATTTAACTTTTTAATTAAGATTTCATTTTTCATCAGATTACAACTCGATTCCCGTTAATTTTCTATACGTTTGCAATGCATAACTATCCGTCATTCCACAGATATAATCGTTGATCAGTTGTATTCGGTCGATTTTGCTGTCAGTTGTGTAATTTTCATGTAAAAACCTGTAATTCTCAGATATCAGATGATAAATTTTCCCTTCTTTTCCTTTCGTTTTTTCGAGATCCTCTTTTTCAGCATTCACAATGATAAAAAATTTGCTAAGTAACCCGTAAATAACTTCTTCTCCCATTAACTCCAGTTTAAGTACGTCTTTACTTGAAAAGACATCCTTACGGGCAAAAGAGGAAAAGAATTTTCTAATATTTTTAGCTTCTGATTTTTCAAGAAGTTCGCTAGAGAACTTGCCTTCCATGATTTTATTATAGTTGGATTCATCAACAAACGCCTCAACAGCCGACTTTATCATTCTTGAATGAGCTTCTATTCGGAATTGTTCTATAATGCAATTTTCTATTCCTGCTTCATCCTGTTCCTTAATTACTTTGCACCTATTATACACTTCAACTAATGGATCATCACTATGGATATTTTCTTCTTTTATAAAAATATCTAATTTTTTAATAAAAGTATCAGAGTTTATTATATTCTTTCTTACGCCATCTTCCAGATCATTTGCCGAATATGCAATATCGTCTGCTGCTTCCAGGATAAAGGTAAGAGGATGTCTGGCTTTTGCCGGAATACCTAAAAAAGTCCAAATCTCTTCGAATTTTACCTTTTCCGATTTAAAAAATCCATATTTTTTCTGACAAATATTTGAAGCATCCTTTTTGTTCCCCTCTTTTGATGAACATGGGTATTTAACTATAGTTGCTAATGTCGGATAAGAGAGATTATAGCTGAATTTATCTTTTAGAAATTGAAGTTTTAACAGATGTCGGAATGTCTGCACATTACCATCAAAGTGCAATAAATCTTCAATTAGTTCTTCATTCAACCAATCTTTAAGTGTATCATTTTTCCCTTTATAAAAATTTTTAAATGCATCTTCACCATAATGACCAAATGGTGGATTACCTAAATCATGTATTAAGCCGGCTGCCGCAACAATTGAGGGTATAAATCCCTTTAAGCCTTCACCAATGGCTTTGTTTTTAAGTAACTTACCTTCAACACTAAGGCCGATTGATCTGCCAATATTTGAGACCTCCATTGAGTGGGTAAGTCTTGTCCTGACAAGACTATCCCTTTCCAGGGGAAACACCTGTGTTTTATCTTGAAGTCGTCTGAATGCTGAACTGAATATTATTCTGGAGATATCATCTTCAAATGCATTTCTGGCATCATTAGAATCTTTTTTACTTCTATCACGAAATCGCTTGTCAGATAATAATTTTTCCCATTTCATGGTCATATAAGCAGTAAAATCTTCTTTTTAAAGGAATTATTTTAACATTTTTGAAGTAGAACATTCTGATTATTACATATTTTAAAAAAAAACAAAAAGGCAAATTACCACAGTGTTGCAAACTCATTAATGAGATGGGTAATTTAATTTTTTCTGCACAGTACTTGTAAAATAATTATTAAAATAAAAAAAAGAGAAATATTTATAATCTCTGATAAAAAGGGAATGAAAGTTACTTGTTCAATTAATATGGCAGTATTTAGTACTTAGGATTTGATGGCACTGTATTTAATTTATATTTAACCAAAAAGACACGTATTATTGGCCGCTAATAGGTGTGAAAAATGGATTGTAAAATTCGTCCCTGGAGAATGGATGACGCCAAAAGTCTCGCTACCGTTTTGAATAACCGAAAAATTCTTGATAATTTGCGTGACGGTATACCGTTTCCATATACGATCAGGGACGCAGAAGAATATATATCTGCAATGATTAGTGCGAACAAAGATACAACCTATGCTTTTGCCATAACCCTGGATGATAAAGTAATTGGCAGTATCGGGGCGTTTGGTAAAGATAATATTCATTTCCGGACTGCCGAAACCGGCTATTATATCTCTGAATCATATTGGGGAAAAGGCCTGGGTACAAGTGCTGTTAAACAATTGTGTAAATACATTTTTGACAATACTGGTATTATCCGTTTATTCGCAGAACCTTTTGCTGAAAATGTCGCCTCCTGCCGCATACTGGAAAAATCCGGATTTATCTGTGAAGGGATTTTAAGAAAGAATGCTTTCAAAAATGGAAAAATCCTGGACATGAAATTGTATGCTTTAATAAAAAATTGAAGCTGGTATCAGCTTTACCGCAATCACGACAAAAAGCATTACAAGTCAGGTAAGAGTCGTGCCAAAGTGATGGCCGCGGAAAGTATTTATATTTCTCTGCGAAATACGATTCTGCCCTCAAAAATGGTGCAGAAAGCAGATCCTTTCAGCTCCATCTTGTCAAAAGCAGTATTGCGGGATTTTGAAAAGAAATTTTCAGGGTTTACAGTCCATACAGAATCCGGATCTATTATTGTAATATCTGCTGATGATCCTTCAGACAAATTTCCTCCGGGAACTCCAAGAATTTTACAGGGTATTATACTCATTTTATTTACAATATCAACTAGAGACAAGTGCTTTTGGTCGACAAGATAAGTGATCACTACTGCCAGAGATGTTTCAAGGCCGATTACACCAAAAGCTGCTGCATCAAGCTCCACATCTTTTTCTTCCGGTACATGCGGTGCATGATCACTTGCAATTACATCAATTGTCCCGTCAACAAGCCCCTCTATAATCGCTTCACGATCTTTACGGTTCCGAAGCGGAGGATTCATTTTTTTATTTGTATCGTATAACCCCACATCTTCATCAATCAGGGAAAAATAATGAGGACAGGTTTCGGCTGTAACCTTTACACCCCGCTTTTTCGCTTCGCGTATAAGCCTTACTGATCCGGCAGTAGAAACATGTGCAATATGTATTCGTGCGCCTGTATATTCCGCAAGAAGTATGTCTCTGGAAATAGTGATTTCTTCGGCAATCGAAGGTATACCCCGGATCCCCATTCGGGTTGAATATATCCCTTCATTAATATGACCATCCCGACTCAAATCACTGTCTTCACAATGACAAATGACAGGAATGTTAAAAGATTTTGAATAATTCAAGGCATTTCTCATGACATTTGAATGAGAAACCGACTTCCCGTCATCAGAAACAGCTTTAGCCCCTGCTTTAACCATTTCTCCCATTGGCGCAAGTTCTTCCCCGTCCAGACCTTTTGTTATGGCACCTATTGGATATATCCTGCATGGACAGTTTTCAGCCCGCTGAATTACATAACGAATTTTGGATTCTTCATCAAGAACAGGGTTCGTATTGGGCATACAGGCAACAGAAGTAAATCCGCCTGCAACAGCAGCATTTGTACCTGTTGCAATAGTCTCTTTGTCTTCTCGCCCCGGTTCCCTTAAATGAACATGCATGTCCATAAGCCCGGGAACAATCCATTTATCCTTCGCATCAATGATTTTCGTTTGAGGAGCAGTATCAGGAACTGTTTTGGAAACAGCTTTAATTTTACCATCCGAAACAAGAATATGCCTGATTTCATCAATGTTGTTCTGCGGATCTATTACTCGACCGTTTTTAACAAGTATGTCATCCGGTTTTGAACAAAGGTCAATTTTGTAAACTACAGCACCATTCTTTTTTTTAAGCATTTTCACCACCTCCAAGCAGGTATAACACAGCCATGCGAATTGCGACGCCACAGGTTACCTGCTCGAGAATTACAGATCTTGAACTGTCTGCAACATCTGAAGCCAGTTCTATTCCCCTGTTAATCGGACCTGGATGCATGATAATGGCATCCTTTTTTATTAAAGAAAGTTTTTCGAGATCAAGTCCATAACGATCCCTGTATTCCCTTATTGAAGGGAATGTGCCGCTTGCCTGTCTTTCCAGTTGCATTCGTAACAGCATTATTACATCTGCACCCTCAAGAGCTTCATTAAGATTGTCGGTAACAGGTACTCCAAAACTTTCGGTATGTTGCGGAAGGAGAGTTGGCGGTCCGCAAAGAACTACATCCATTCCCATTGTTGTCATTCCCCACGCATTGGATCTGGCAACTCTGCTATGAAAAATATCACCAATAATTGCTACTTTAAGACCTTGAAGCTTGCGCATCTTTCGTCGTATGGTCATCATATCCAGTAAAGCCTGTGTCGGGTGCTCATGAAGTCCATCACCTGCATTAACAATAACCGCATCCGTACATTGGGTCAGGAACCAGGGTACACCTGCTGAACTGTGACGAACCACAACCATGTCAATTTTCATGGCTTCAATATTGCGGATCGTATCGCGGAGAGATTCACCTTTTTTGACTGAACTTGTGGAAGCGGAAAAATTGAGAGCAGCAGCACTTAACCGTTTTTCTGCTAATTCGAATGAAATCCTTGTACGTGTACTGTTTTCATAAAAAAGATTAACAACTGTTTTTCCTCTCAGGGTTGGAACAACCTTGATTTCACGCTGAAGAATTTCGTAAAAGGAATCTGCTGTGTCGAGAATAAGGGATATATCTTCTTTTGAAACATTTTCGAGTCCAAGTAGATGCTGGATTTGAAGCCCCATTGATCAATCGCCCTCTTCCAGTTCCATAAGCCAAAGTGAATCTTCACCATCAATTTCACTCACCTTAAGTGACACTACCTGATTTCTGAGAGTTGTAATCTTTTTCCCGACATAATCTGCCCTGATAGGCAATTCCCTGTTCCCCCGGTCAATCAATACCGCGAGTTGAATCGATTTGGGCCTCCCAAAATCCATTAATGCATCAAGCGCAGCCCTTACTGTCCGTCCCGTATAAAGGACATCATCTACAAGTACAAGATTCATCTCATTTATATCGAATGGAATATCAGTTATCTGCACCTTTGGCTGCTTGAATGCATTACGGTAATCATCACGATAAAGAGTTACATCAAGTGTGCCAGAAATCAGGTTCACCTTTTCCAATTCATTGATTTTAGAGGTGATACGCTGGGCAAGGTATACGCCCCGTGTTTGCATGCCAACTATTCCGAATTTGGAAAAATCACGGTTTCGCTCTAAAATTTGATGAGTAATTCGGGTTAACGCCAGATCCAGTGCATGACTGTCCATTAGTAGTTCCAGCTTTTTCATGGTAGTCAATATAGTTTGAACAAAAGCCCGAATGCAAGAATGTCAGGTCTATATTTTTTAAAATTTCCTTTGGTATCGTTTATTGCTCAGGAATCAAACAGATATTGTACAAAAGTATTTATTGTGAGTCGTGAATAGATGTTTGATACTTTGTTGTAATCGAGAGCGGTTGACCATACGAAATTTTTCGCCATTTTTCTGGAATACAATCCATGGATATCAAAACCAACAGCCGTACCGTCTGTACTTTCATCCATGCAGTACTGGAATGATGGTCCGGTAGATATTTTGATTTCATGTACATTTTCATCCATGTAGCTATACTCTAAACGCGGATTATTAATTACAAAACTTTGAGGACTGAAATAACCCCCGGGTTCCGGCGTTGTATCCACAAAATCAAAACCGGAACGATCTTTTCCATAATGCCTCAATTCGAAATAATAAGCACAGGAAATAGAATTGAACGTTTTGAATTCGAATTTGAATCGACCATCCGCACTAAGGCCAACCAATGAGTTGGGGTTAACTGATTTTGACGAAACCCATCCAAAATATGGGTAAAACCGCCCTTCCAGAAAACGGTTTTCGGTAGATAGTTCAGCAAAAAAACGGTTATCTCTTGCTGTACCAATCCATGAACCATCCTGAACCTTATGCCCGGCAAGAGCAGGTATCGATTCATAAATCAGCTCTCTTGAGTATCCGGCTTTTAAAGAACCGGATTGTGTGTTTTTGGTAAATTTCAACAAAAACTCATTGCCATCACCATTTTTCTTGAGAGAGTGATGACCATACATGAAATTGAACACATACATTGATGATAAACGATATTCAGCATTCAATCTCACCAGAAACCCGTCTGCATGAAGCATTGTATCACCGCCCCAGAATGATTCATATCCAAGTTCTGCACCAGCCGTGATATTGTACTTCGGATTGAACTGGCCCTTGGCGGTAATTGCGATTCCGGATAGCCCAAACCAGTCTCCTGGTTGATTTATGTATTTGACATTCAATCCTGCATATGGTTCATTGCCACGCATTAATTCCCTTTTCAGGTTTAATGCACCAGAATAACCGTATTTTGATGCAAGCTCTGAATGCATAACAGCTTTATCCTTTTCACCAATCCAGGCATAAGCACCTGCAATACCCTTATGTGCAGCTCCATTACGTGGTTGGGAGCGCAAAACAATCTCATATTGCTTAATGGCTTCGGGTACCGTTTCTTTATTACTGCTTAAAAGGTTTGCGTATTTTAGTCTGACTCCGGTATTTCCAGGATTGGTCTGAAGAATTTTCTTATACTCCTTTACCGCAACATCCCTTGTTGATGATTTTCCGGATAGCAGGTCGGCATATTTTTCCCTGACAGAATTGTTGGCTCCACGGGAGAGTACTGTTTCAAACTCTTTTTGGGCATCTTCGAATCTGGAGGGATCTGCGGCAAGACATTGGGCATATTCAAGACGTAATTTCATGTCCTGCGGACGTTTTTTTACCAGTTTTTCATACTGGATAATGGCATCTTTATTATAGCTCCTGTCTCTTGACAATAGTTGTGCATGCTGATAATTGATATTGTAGTTGTCGGGATTTTGGGAAGCAAGCTGCTGATACTCTTTAATTGCAGTGCCAAGGTATCGTTTATCCCATAAGAGTAACTGACGATATTCATCCAGGTACTTTTTGTTCGACGGATCTTCTTTAAGCAGTTTTTTATACTCGGCAACCGCTTCATCGAGATTTTCTTTATCCGCAGCAAGCAGACGGGCCAGTTTATATCTGTATCTGCGATCGTTTTTTAGTTTTAATCCTTTTCGATAATAATCAATTGCATCATTTTTTCTGTATCTGTAACGCTCCCACTGAAGAAAGTCGCCAAGTTTGAATGCAATTTCAGCATCATCTCTGAATCTGTTGAAATACTTCTCATACTGTCCGATTGCTTTATCTGTCAATCCCTGTTTCTCATACGCTTCACCAAGTGATTTCATTGCTTCGCGGTTATCCGGATTTATCTGCACAGCCTTTTCAAACGCTTCAATGGCAGCACGATAATTATTAATTTTCATGTTGGATCTGCCGCGCATTATATACCACGATTCCTTGACTCCTCCTGAACTTGCAGCAGTCAAAATTAAAATCATAAACAGTATCTTAATATTGTAAGTCAGTGGACATCTCCTCGAACAATAGGTTTTAAAACAGTTGAACAAGCACCCTGTGCTCGACATGTATACACCTGTGAACAGGTGTATGCTTTTTCAGCCATGAAAACATTATATTCATTATCTATTTACAGATGTTTATCAATTATTTGTCTCTATTCCGGTAAAAACCAGGTTTGGAATTTACTTTCCTTTAGTGTTCAAAAAGTTCAAAACGATTGTATGTTCCCGATTTTCATGGTAGCAATCATCTCCATTTCCTGCCCTGTATTTAACACCTTTTCATCTTCAACGAATCTTAGTCCTGCCCGCCATATTGAAGGAAGTATTTTTTTAGTGTAAACCATTTCGGCACGGTTCTGAAATTTGCCATCGTGAAAAGACCAGGTATCGGCAATTGGTTTCTTGGTTGAAAACACTATCACGCCCAATCCTTTTTCTGAACGATCATAGATCAATACAGAAACCGGTTTTTTATCCATCAGCATGACTGCATGGGTGAAAACAATCTGCCTGTGTGTCAATCTTCGTGTAGTCCTTTGAGGCAAAAATCCCTTAACCAGACCGGTAAAATAGTGGTATACCATAGCAGCGGAATTTTTTGGACGTTTTTCATGAGCTCTTTCCCAGGTTTGGGGCGAACTGAAAATCATCAGGAACAATCTCTTTTTTAGTTCCGGATCCATGTTTTTGAACTGGTAACCGGCGCGTGATTCCTTACTGAATATTTTTTCACAATAAACCATCTGCGCACCAATACGCAGTGAATTCTCAAATTCCACAATGGCGAATTGTGGCCAGATCTGGCCTTCTGGAATTTTTACTCCTAGCCCATCGATACTCAGATCCTGTGTTTCGGTGACAAATGAGCCCTCTTCTCCAACAATGCGGCATTTAAATGGAAAAGTGGCACGTTCTTCAATACGTCTCTGAGGTCTTTCCCATGCTACTATCAATGAAGACAAAAGAAACAGAAGATTAAACACTGCCCATCCGATATTAAAGAAGTATGCATCCTGTTCTATACCGAAATAATTAAATTCAAAAACACCTTTGGCAATTGCCACAACCGAGATTCCTGAAGCGATCAATACCGCCATTGATGACCTGTAGTCAAAAACCCTTTTGTCGGAAGTAAGGCCTTTTGGAGTTACTTTGAATGCAAGCTTTTTTGGAAGGAACAGATCAAATACAGAACGAAACATCTGAAAAAATATGATATTTTCGTATGCCTGACCCCATAGCATCCTTGGCCATTTTGGCAGGATCGCAGAATTGAGCAAAGGAACAATTATCATGTAAGGAACAAGATATGCCAGTAATATTGTGACATCTGAGAAAATTGGGTGAAGATGGAAAAAAAGGTAATACAGTGGTGTAATCCAGAAGATCACTTTTGGAATCGGGTAAAAGAAATAAAATAGTGATGCGAAATAACCCAATTTATGACGAATCGAGAGGTTTTTCATAAACAAAGGATTATCTTTGAAAAAAATCTGAAGACACCCAAGCATCCAGCGTCGCCGCTGAACTATATATGAAGACAGATTTTCAGCAGACAAACCGCAGAGAAGATTTTTGTCTACAAAAACAGATTTCCAGCCATGTGCATGAAGATGTTGGCTTGTATGAATATCTTCAGTAATACTGAGTAGCTGAAATCCACCAATCTCTTCAATAGCCTTGCGCCTGAAAACAGCACCGCTTCCAACAAAAAAAGCTCCACCCCAGTTATCACGCGCCCCCTGAATACCGTGATTAAACATTGCACTCTCATCAGGAATACTTTTTTCTTTGCTGAACGCGCGCTGAAAAATATCTGAATTGGAAAAATTGTGTGGTGTCTGAAGCATACCTGTTTCAGGATCACTAAAATAGGGGACAGTTTCTGAAAGAAAAGAGTTTACCGGAATATGATCAGTATCGAACACAACCAGCAGCTCTCCATCAGTTTTTGTAAAAGCATTGTTCAAATTTCCTGCTTTTGCGTGCTGTTTAGGACCACGGATATAGTTTACCCCCATTTGTGATGCCAGTTTGACGACTTCACTCTTATGGCTGTCATCACAAATATGAATTCGTTTGTTTTCATACTTGATGGCTTGTGCGGCAATAACGGTTTTTCTCAGAATTTCGACCGATTCGGAATAGATAGGAATAAAGATATCAACAGTTGGGTTATATGAAGGGCAGGTTATCTTTTTGCGATGGTTTTGTGGCTTAAGGCCAACCTGAATCAACAAAAAAACAACTGTGAAGAAACAATAAACTTCTGCTACCCATAATGAGATACTGATGAACGGTCCTGCGGGTTCAAGAAAATTCAATGTGGATAGTAATCTCCATGCGAGATATCTCACGCAGATGTAAAAGGATAACGCAAGAAAAGCTATCTTTACAGGTTTATAAAATTTTTCATATACAATTTGCATTATTAAATAAAGCAGGAGAGCAGAAATCAAGAGCAGCCAGGGGAAATGTACCGAAAAAGTTCGGTATTCCATTGGTGAGAGGAAATCAAGAAATTCATTGAAGTTTTTAATCGCTTTCAATTCAAATGCTTTCCCGAACCACAACCAGTTATGAAGGTAATACGGGGTATCTTCATCCGAAACCGCTTTTTCCCATAGAGCACCGAGTTTGTTTTTCAGCTCGCCTGCCAGTTGCTTGTCATTTACAGAAGCCAGGGCTGAAACGGTAGCATAAAGAGGAAGCCCTTCAAATTCGGATCTCGAAACACCATCACAAGTATAGGTATCTAAAAATTTCCTTTTCTTTTTCCACTCTGACTGAAAAAACTCGAGCATCCGGGTTCTTAATTTCTCCTGTTTTCTTCCATACCATCTGTAATCTACCGCAACACGCCAGAATATCGGAAAAGCATCATAACTGAAAACCGGTCTGTCTTTATGATTAGGTCTCTTCAGATAAAAGGTATTATCTTTTTTATTCAGGTAGATAATTTCTGGCGGCAAGGAGAGTTCCTGTTCAAAGTAGATCCAGTCAAGAATCTTGTATGAAGATTCGACCAGTTTTTCCCATGGATGGGCAGTATCAACCGAAGCAAATGTTTCATAAGCATAAGGTGCGAGATATGCGACGTGGATTGTTGGATACTTTTCCTTTGGAGCCCAGTTTCCGGCTGTAAGATAACAGGAACTGTCTACTTTTACAACTTCATTTTCCCAGATTGAATTCATAATTTTTATAGCTTCAGAGGCGTATGTTTCATCGGAAAATTTTCTTGAAGCCAGTAATAATGCAAGCGCAATATCTACATCTGCATCAGTGGCAGCATTCCAGTCTAATACCTGGTTTTTATATTTCCATGCAAAAAGCCCGTCATCACGCCTTAAATTTTTCCTGGTCCATTCCCACACAGTATCAAAAATGTCCTGATCATTTGCCCATACTGCACGAAGCATGGCATAACTTTGTCCCTCAGAAGTAGTTATCCCGTTTTCATCATGACTGACCACTTTACCATTGTCGATATAATTAAATTTGTAAAAACTCCAGAGCGCAAAGAGATCATCTTTTTGCTTGACATAATCAGCAGATACAATTCCAGTTAACAGCAGGATGTATAAGAGGGGGAGAGTAACTTTTTTAGATATCCAAAACATAATTGTTTAAAATAAGATTCAAAACTTGAATGTTAGTGGTTCTGATTTACGTTTTTAATACTGACAGCCGGAAAATTCAGTTAAAAAAATTGTTAAAACCTATCCCAAATTGATTTTTACTGAAAGATTTTGTAAGCGCACACCAGTTGTTTTTCCGGATTCCCTTGAGCCAGTCTGGAAAGGTACGCTCTGGTTCAGGATAAGGTATAAAAATGTACACTTACAGCCGTGATGTTTAATCTGTATTGAAAAATATCTATTCTTAGTGCCGAAATGTTAAAAATTCGTTTTCAGCGATTTAGCCGATAATTATTCAGGGAAAAGTTTCATGTTTCAGTTGTATTTCTGGTCCACACTTATTGAATGAGAAGTTTCAATAATGCTGTCTTCCCATTTTTATGAGTAATATTTTTCTGATATATTTATAGGTAATATCAAACTCTGGAGGAACATAATTGAGAATAATACCATGCCTTATATTATTGGTTTATTCATTTCTTGAAGCAGCCGAAGCAATCAGCAAGGAATCTCTTCTTGAATGGATAAATGGAAATGCGCCCTTCGAATTTATAATTATTGATGTTCGTGATACAAGCAGTGCAAGATCAACCGGAGTTATCGGGAAGGGGTCATGCAGTTCTTACAATATTCCATTTACGCTTTTTAATGAGAACACAATAGACAGCATGCTTGAAATCATACCCAAAGACACAGCAACTGTTTTTTATTGTTTTAGTGATAATGTAAGCAAGACGATGGCAGATGATTTTAGTGAATTTGATGAAAGACTGACCAGGCTGTACTATCTTGAAAAAGGGCTCAGGGCATGGGAAGGGCCAACAGTACCTGTAGAAAAGGTAAAGCCGAATCATCTTTTCCCGGCAACCTTTTGTTCAGAAACATCAATTAACTTTTCAGGAATTCCAAAAATTAAAACTGCAAAAGAGAATGATAATTCAGTTTTTGACCTTCATGGACGTATCTGTGGAAACAGTAA
>JAAYEB010000318.1 GCA_012728995.1 Fibrobacter sp.
CAAAAATGTATTAGTTGATGTATCGGCAGATTTCAGGCAACAGGCTTTGAGAGAAAAGATTCATTCCATTGATGCTGTATTGATTACCCACAGCCATGCCGACCACATCGGCGGGATACCGGATATTCGTTCTTATACCAGGAAAAAAGCGATTCCGTTTTATGGATCGGCTGAGAGCATCAAGGGAATAAGGAATATGTTCAGTTACATTTTTGATCCGGATGTGTTTCCAGGTGGCGGAGTACCAAGAATCGATACAAATGTTGTTGATAATGCTTTTGAGCTTTGGGGAAAAAAGATTATTCCCATATCGATTCAGCACGGATCTCTTAAAGGGTGCCAGGGCTATCAAATTGGATCACTTGTATATATTCCGGACATGAAGTCGATTAATGATGAGGAGCTGGAAAAAATTTATGAACCGGAGGTTCTTATCGTAAACTGCCTTCACAGGTTTTATGAAAACCCCTCACACATGACGCTTACCGAAAGTATCGGTTTTGCAAGGCGGGTTAAACCGAAAATGTGCTATTTTATTCATATGAGTCATGATATACATTATAAAAATGATTCTGCAAAACTGGACTCATGGATGGCTTTTTCATATGATGGCATGAAGATAACTGTGCCGGATTTATGAATCTATTAAATTCAGGCAGTAAGTAAAAAGTTAACATCTGTTTCGGGGATGGTTGAAACCTCTCGTCTTTATGCGAAGCTCATTATTTGAACTGGCAATATCACGGGTAATTAAACAGTTGTGGAGTCTGCAGTGATCATTTTTCTAAAATCGAGAGATGAAACTCCGGATTTCAAGTCGAGGAATCGTTCTTTTAGAAAATTGCAGAATAATAAGCTCGAAAAAAGTTGATAATCAGAAAACAGGTTTAATAGTTGTTTAAAAAATGAGTGGAGTTATGGAAACTTATAAAGAAGAGTTTATTGAGTTTATGGTGCGGAGTAATGTGCTGACGTTTGGTGATTTTATTACAAAAAGCGGGCGGTCAACACCTTTTTTTATCAATACCGGAAATTATGAAAATGGAGAGCAGCTTTTGAGGCTGGGGCAGTATTATGCAAAAACAATAATGAGTACAATACCGGATGGTTTTGATGTATTGTATGGTCCTGCATACAAGGGTATTCCATTGGTCGTTTCCACTGCAATGGTTCTTCATTCTGATTATGGTAAAAAATTGCCATTTTGTTTTAATCGTAAAGAGGTAAAAGATCATGGTGAAGGTGGAAATATTATTGGACATAAGTTAAAAGGTGGTGAGCGGATTTTGATAATTGAAGATGTTACTACTGCCGGAACTTCAGTACGTGAGTCCATACCTCTTCTGAAAGCTGCAGCTGATGTTTCAATTACAGCCCTTATTGTATCTGTTAACAGAATGGAAAAGGGTGGAACCGAGAAGAGTGCTCTTGATGAGTTGCAGGATGAGTTTAAAATCTCTACCCTTGCTATAGTTACTCTTTCTGAAATCATCTCACATTTGCATAATAAGGAGATAGACGGAAGGGTGGTTCTGGATGATGTGATCTTTGGAAAAATTGAGGCATATAGAAACATTTATGGAGC
>JAAYEB010000319.1 GCA_012728995.1 Fibrobacter sp.
CACAGCGAGTAGGCAGTGATCTGACAAAAGAGTTTCCTAAAGCAGCTCATGCAATACCTATGATGAGCATAGATAACACCTATTCTGAACAGGAACTTATGGAATGGGTTTCACGTGTTCAAAAGAGTCTTCAGGGAGAAAAACCCCTCTTTGTAGGGGAGCTTAAAATTGATGGCGTAGCTGCATCACTGATTTATGAGAACGGTGTACTGGTGCGCGGCGTTACACGGGGAAATGGTGTTACTGGTGATGATGTGACTCCCAATATCCGTGCAATCAGAAGTATACCCCTTGCACTCGAAGAAAAGGAATCTTTTGAGGTTCGTGGTGAAGTGAACATGAGTTTCGAGGCATTTACGAAACTCAATGAATCCATAATAGAGAATGGCCAGAAACCAATGCAGAACCCCAGGAACACTGCTGCCGGTTCTTTAAAGCTTCAGGATTCTAAAATTGTTTCAAAAAGAAACCTGAGTTTTTTTGCATACTCTTTAATTTCTGAAAATTACACTGAAAGTCACTACAGTAATCTTGAAAAACTTAAAGAGGCCGGTTTTGCGGTAGTCAAACATTCGGAACGTCTTCAAACACCTGAAGAAGTGATCGGGTTTTGTAAAAAATGGGAAACCGGCCGCCATGAGCTTCCTTTTCCGGTTGATGGTGTTGTGATAAAGGTCGACAGCTATACTCATCAGGAAATGCTTGGATATACTGCGAAATCTCCAAGATGGGTTATTGCTTATAAGTATCAGCCTGAACAGGCAGTAACACAGGTTGAAAAGATTGAAGCCAATGTGGGGAGAACCGGTGTAGTAACTCCGATAGCTCGTCTGGCTCCGGTTTTTCTTGGCGGGACAACAATTCGCAACGCGACACTTCATAACTACGATGAAATCCAAAGACTTGGAATTCGTGAAAAGGACTATGTCCAGATCGAAAAGGGTGGTGAAATAATACCAAAAGTGGTGAAGGTTCTTGTTGAGAAGCGAAATGACAGTTCCGTTCCTTTCACACCTCCTTATCGGTGCCCATCGTGCGGTTCCGTTCTGGGTAAACTTGAAGAAGAGGTTGCAATTCGCTGTTTTAACAAATCCTGTCCGGCTCAGCTTCGTGCATCCCTGGAGCATTTTGTTTCACGGACAGCAATGGATATTCGAAATATGGGGCCGGCACTTTTAAACCAATTGATAGAAAAAGGTTTCGTTCATACTGTAGCAGATATTTATAAATTGAAAAACGAAGATTTGCTGAAACTCGAGCATGTCAAGGAAAAGTCGGCTGACAGGGTGATTTCAGCTATTGAAAAGTCGAAACATAATTCTCTGGACAGACTGCTTCACGGGCTTGGTATAAGGATGATCGGTGCACAGGCTGCAAAAATTCTGGCAGGTATGGTAAAAGATATTACAGAGCTTTTTGCTATTACTGAACAGGAGCTGGAGTCTGTGAGTGCAATCGGACCGTCGATGGCACAGAGTATCTGTTTGTATTTTAAATCACAAGAGAACAGGGATTTGATTGAACAGTTGAAAACACTGGGAGTAAACACAAGAGGAATTTCTGTTGAAAAAGCAGGACCACTCAGTGGTAAAACGTTTGTACTTACAGGTAGCCTTGGCCGGCTGACACGGGAAGAGGCGAAAGAGAGGATTGAAGCTTTGGGTGGAAAGGTTTCATCAAGTGTAAGTCGTAAAACCGATTTTGTAGTTGCCGGTTCTGAACCGGGAAGCAAACTTGATAAGGCTCTTGAACTTGGTGTAAAGGTTTTAGGAGAGAGTGAGTTTGGGGAGATGGTCAATTTATAATGGAAATAACAGTATTAGGCTCGGGAACATCACATGGAGTACCAACACTTGATTGCATGATTAATGATTACAAAAATTGTCCTCAACATGTATGCGAAAGCTCACAAACCGACCCGCGTCATTGCCGCACCCGATCATCAGTTCTTCTTCATTGGGACAACAAAAATGTATTAGTTGATGTATCGGCAGATTTCAGGCAACAGGCTTTGAGAGAAAAGATTCATTCCATTGATGCTGTATTGATTACACACAGCCATGCCGACCACATCGGCGGGATACCGGATATTCGTTCTTATACCAGGAAAAAAGCGATTCCGTTTTATGGATCGGCTGAGAGTATCAAGGGAATAAGGAATATGTTCAGTTACATTTTTGATCCGGATGTGTTTGCTGGTGGCGGAGTACCAAGAATCGATACAAATGTTGTTGATAATGCTTTTGAACTTTGGGGAAAAAAGATTATTCCCATATCGATTCAGCACGGATCTCTTAAAGGGTGTCTGGGCTATCAAGTTGGATCACTTGTATATATTCCTGATATGAAGTCGATTAATGATGAGGAGCTGGAAAAGATTTGTGAACCGGAGGTTCTTATCGTAAATTGCCTTCACAGGTTTTATGAAAACCCCTCACACATGACGCTTACCGAAAGTATCGGTTTTGCAAGGCGGGTTAAACCGAAAATGTGCTATTTTATTC
>JAAYEB010000036.1 GCA_012728995.1 Fibrobacter sp.
TATTTTAACACATTTGGCATGCATACTCTTCACGGGCGTGCCATCCCGGTTGCAGTAGGTTCCAGACTTACACGACCTGACATTCCTGTCATTGTGACAGCAGGTGATGGGGATCTTTTTTCTATAGGCATTGGTCATTTTGTACATGCGGCACGTAAAAATTTTAATCTGACTGTGATCTGCATGAATAATCGCATTTACGCGATGACAAAAAATCAGGCCTCACCTACATCCGCACAAGGTTATCCAGGAACTTTAACCCCTTATGGAAAAATAAGTGTACCACTTAATGTAATTGAATTTGCAATATCATGTGAGGCCACGTTTGTTTCACGAACCTTTTGCGGTAATCAGGAACATATGATCAGAACCATATCCTCTGCTTATGAACATAACGGATTTGCATTTGTTGAAATTATCGCACCCTGCAGAACATTCAGCAAAGAAAACACCATATCTCAACTGTCTACCAGAATGATTGATATCAATGAAAACCTTTCACACAATCCATACGATAAAAACAGTGCCCTCACACGTGCTTCACATGCAATAGACTATGATCAAGACACCTCAGTTGAAATTCCAATTGGCATTTTCTGGCATAAAAATACTGATACATTCGAAGAAAATGCCCACTATATTAAAAACAAAAAAACAAATAAAGAAATTACAAACACTATATTTGAAAAATACAAAGTATGTTGATTCTAATGTTGCGAAGCTGTTTGTACACTACTTACTAAATGCCCTTATTTTCAACATCTTTTCACGTTTTGACATAGACAATACAGGTTTTCCTGGTTCAAGACGGCGTTCACCAAACGAAATTACACTGATTGCAGATTTTACAGTCACAGGACAGTAATGTTCACATTTACCGCAGCCAGTAAATATCTCCTGATTAACATAAGGCCCATCTCTTTCACCCAGGCTGTTGACAGTTATTGCATTATATTGGCACATGTGCATACAGACAAGGCATCTTCGAACACCTCTCCAGGCAATACATTGCGAGCTGTCTACTATAGCCGTTCCGATTTTTACGAATTCCTTGTCGTCTCTTGCTACTGGTGTTAAAGCTCCGGTTGGGCACACATTACAGCAAGCTGTACAACCCTCTTTACAATATCCATTCTGAGCAATCAATCGTGGAGTCCACATTCTACCAAATCCATCAAACACACTACATGGAGCAAGTGCATTTGTCGGACAGACTTTGATACATTCACCACACGCCAAACATCTGGTCAAAAAATCCTTTTCCAATATTGCGCCCGGAGGCCTGATCACATCTGTTCCTTTTTTTTTTGAATATATACCTGCATTAATTATTGGTGCAACTGTTACACCGGCGAATATACCATAAACAATATGACGTCTTTTGATATCTACACCTGAAGATTTGCCTGGTTTTGGCAATTCAAAACCAAGCTCACTGCATGATATTTTTCTATTTGAACACAATCCGCACAGAAGACATTCTGAAATTGAAGTGTTACTGCAATCATTAACATCTATTGCTCGTGTTGGGCAAATTTTTGCACAAATTCCACAATGACTGCATTTTTTTGCTATTACCCTTCTGCGGAAAACCGAAAACCTGCCGAGAATTGCAAAAAAAGCTCCGCTTGGACAAACATACTGACACCAAAACCTTTTATCACAGATGCCACCTGTAATAATTAAAAGTGCAATAAACATTGCAGATATATTCACATCCAGTAATTTTATCATTTCATTATTTAACTTTGCATCTTTGTCAAATACACCGAGGACCATTATCCATAATTCTTCAAAAACTGATTTGATGCTTAACAAAATCGGATGTAAAACCAGTACACATATTCTGGTAAGTAATGATACAGGATCGATAAAAGATGGTATTACTGTCCCAAAAACAGACCATGTCAGAATAAGAACAAGAATTATGTATTTTAACTGCCGTAGCCATATGGGGGGTCTCTTGAATTTACTCCGTATTCTTACAGTCACAAAACGATCTGTAAAATCGATTAATGTACCCATCGGACAAATATATCCACAAAAAATACGGCCAAAAAAGATTGTAAAAACTGCGAGTGTAATACCACCTGCCAGAAGTGGTATGATAATTGCCCGTGAAGCTATCGATGTAACAAGTCCAACAAGAGGATTTATCTGAAGAAACCATTCTACACGGATATTATTTACAGTATTTGGGGAATTAAAGAAAAATAAAAACACACAAAACAGAACTATAAACAGTAATTGTGAAAAAACCCTTATTTTCCGAGCCATTTTTATTTCCCTTTACAATTACCTGAGATAAAATATTTCACCTTCAGCTTTGTTAAACCGGAAATGAAATCTGTTTAAAAAAGACACGACTTCATTAAATCCAAGGCTATTATTAAGATAACTTTCATCAATAACCGCTACAAATCGATCCGGTTTTCGATATGGTTCTCCATAATCATTGATTAAATTTGCCTGTTCAGTAATAATATAACAGATTTGTGGCAAACTATCGGAAGGTGAAGCAAGGTGTACTGGTCCTTTCCGATTAGCACACAGAGCAATTGCCGCTTCTTCGGCTTTCGTTTTTTCTCTGAAAATTACATACAAAGGCGTTTCATCCATCAACGATATTACTGGCCGCTTATCAAAATAAGGCTGGACAAGGCCATATGATATTTTAACTGAATTAAAAAGAAACCAGCAGACAATGCAGATTGCACTTACCCGTGCAATTTTACGAAAAATGTATTGTTTCCCCAACATGCCAATCAACGATAATGGAAGTAAAAATAATGTTGTACCTGCAAAAAAAGACGCAAAAAATTGTGCACCGGCAACAGGCCCTGATAACTGAAAAGAACGGGTAAACGCAATCAGAAAAGTTGGACATATATTTATTCCGGTAATCATTCCAAGTACTATTGGCCATTCAGCAAATTTGCTCCACCTGGAAACTTTACACCCTTTTTCACAGCTTTGTCCCCTGAAAAATGACAAAACAAGAAATATTGAAAACAATAAATAGGCTGCCAATGACAAGTATTCACGATAAATATGTGAAACATGACTGCCAAAAGAACCTGATATGGCACCAACAAAAACATATGTTATAAAACGACCTACAGACAGTTGCAGCAAATCTGTAATATACCGTTTATATGAAAGATCTTTTTGCATTAAAAATGATGCATAAATAAGGCCACATGAAGCCAGACATAATGGTCCGGTTGCTATCCCCAGAAAAAATCCTTCAAGCAAATACTTGAATGTTTCTACCATGTTCTGATTCCTGCTGAAACAGTATTCCGTGAAGAAAACAGGGGATGATTATCAAAATGAGAAAAATCGTAATCACAAAAAGTTTCAAGTCTTTTTACTATTGGGAAAAACAGTTCAATACCATAATCACTTCTGTAATAACGAAAACCGGATTCCGCGCCCACTCTTCCAAAAGCAACCATTAACCTGGGGGCAAAACCAAAATGAGAACAGATATTTACATCTGTTTTAATTTTTACTATCTGCCGGGGGAATAAAACACCGCTTGTACCATAATAAACAAAATCAATACTGTTGCCATTTTTCCATTGTTTTCTCATTGCACCTTCATACTGAATTTTTAGTACTTTTGAAGAAAACTCCGAATTAAAAACGCCTTTGAATATAAGCTTTGGTTGAATTTTGATTATCGTCCTGGCAGCAAATACCGAAAACAATGATGGATATCTTCTTCCCGCAGCAAATGCATCGCACTTGAAAAAATGTTCAAAAAACTTCCAGGTGAAAAATATCCGTTTACGCGCATCAACATGTTCACCTTCCAGCCCGATTTGACATTCCATAACATTTTCACTCTTTGACCTGTTAAGATCATCTTTATATCTGATACTGCCCTTTGTTGTTAGGTCACCAAAAACCGAAACACCGGCAACTGCATCCATCCATAAATCAGCATCATTTGCTTTACCAAATGGTGGATTGTCAGTATGGTACGGATCATAATATAATTCATCAGGAACAATCGTAAACGAATTGACAAAATAGTTACCCGAAGTTGAAAACTGTATTAAATCAGTCTCTGATTTCCACGACAAATCAATGGCATTTAACATACCCGGCTCATAAAAACATCCTTGTGGAAGATTAGGGACAGACAAAGGTTCACTTTGTGGATAAAGATAATTGGCAGCACCAGCCTGAAACATATTTGTAGAATTTGAAATTCTCAGCCCCGAATAAAAATAACTTTCTATCGGTATTTGTATTTCCGGAAGCACCGGTTCTGATCCATAACCGCGAAAATATTGATTTATAATAAAAGATAGTTTTTCTGAATATGAATTAGCCGCGTATATATCTGTTGTAACATATATTCCGTTTCTGCCATTCGTATCAATATACATGTGAGGGTCAACCGAAACGTATGCCCCTTTAACTTCAACTTGAAACAATGCTTCATTGCCGCAAATTGACAAACATACTATTAAAAACAATATATTAATTTTTATATTATTCACGTCATTCTTGTTTTATTATCAACTTTTATCAATAAATCGCGTTTACCGGACAAACTTCAACACACCTGCCGCATTCAACACATTTGGACGGATCAATAACTGCTTTACCGTTAATAATCCTTACAGCATCGTAAGGACAAACTCCGCTGCATTTATTACAACCAATACATTCCTGTTGATTTACTCTAAGGCCGGCATCTTTCGGATCAAGACCACATCGAATAAAAACTAACACACCAAACAGTAAAGAAATAAATATTAAGACTGTTCTTTTTTTTCCCATTTTCCAATAGCTTTGTTAAAACAAACACCCGAACAAAGAAAACAACCGACACATTTATTTGTATCAACAGAGGCTTTACCTTTGACAATCCGAATTGCTTTAGTCGGGCAAACCCTTGTACAATCACCACATCCAATACACCTGTAACGAATTATCACACATTTTTTTTTAGTAACGCCATAACTGTTTGATGTTAAAAATGCGATAACCCCTAAAAACCCTTTGAGCAACAAACGTCTTTTCATTATCGTTTCCAGTCTATTGCACCATAAGGACAATTATTGATACAAATACCACAGCGAATACATTTCTGTGGATCAATAATATAAACATGTTGATTGTCTATAACATGTTCGCTGATAGCATTCACAGGACACGATTTAAAACAGGCTCCACATTGCATGCAACTCTTTGCATCTATTCGGAGAAATGCTTTTTGAGAATTTTCGGGATTTATTGTAAGTTTTTCGTAAGAGTCTGAACAATTAAAGAAATAACCTAAAACCATGCAGGTACAAATCATCTTCAGCATTATCCCATTATTAATACTATTCATTTGTTTACGCCATGATTTCATTATTATCACAGATTCATAACAATGTAATGGTTTGTTTTTGTCTAAAACAGGTTTCCGGAACAGGACCGAAAGCGTTTTGGTTAATAATACTTATTGATTCATTTAGTGATCAATAGACTCTATAAATAAACTTTTGAAAGTACTTTTAACATTTTTGTTTACAAATAGATTCTGGCAGTATATTGCCAGGTACTGTTTTATAATTGTCATTAATTAAACCTGATAAAAATATAAGTTTTCATTAGTCATTTGAAAAAATTTCAATATAATCCGTAGACCAAATTAATCGTTTAAAACATGCAATGAATTTCATCTAATCATGTTTTTAACAGAATTAAGTATAAGGTCCATAAAAGATTCAAATTCGGCCCGGAACAAAATACGCTACTTTACTGAGCGTTTTGTTCCTTATCATTTTTGCCTTTATCTTCATCCTCTGTTTTCTTTTTTTCTTTAATGTTTTCTTCAGTTTGTTCAATAATCTTGATAGCACCAAATTCACAATTTTCAATACACAAACCACATTTGATACATTTGGAAGGATCGATTTCATGTACTATTTTTCCATCTTTTTTAATCGCTTTAATAGCCTTAGCCGGACACGCTTCAATACATTTACCGCATTGAACACATTTCGAAGTATCTATAACATGAATAAGTTTCTTTTTTGCAGCAAACACCGATAAAACCAGCATAAAAGCTACAGAAACTATTACTAAGGATCTTTTCATAAAACCTCCAGTTTTTATAGAAAATTATAAATATTCAAAATTTATTGAATACTGATTGCGCTTTGTGGACAGTTTTTAACACACTCTCCACACCCTGTACAACGTGATGGATCTATAACATAAACAGAACCACTTTTACTTATTGCATCATATTTACAGGAAGAACGACAAACACCACACCCCCGGCATTTTGATGGATCAATAACATATATAGTTTTAGACACTTGAGTCGTTGCCGATACTGATACAGATTTTTCAGATTCTTTATCATCCACAACAGAAGAAACCTTGTAATAAAAAGTTATCCCGGATTCTAAACCATTATGTGTATATGATAGAGTTGTAATTTCTGCCAGGAGCGTGAATGTGACATCATCATTACTGACATAAAGTCTGTAATTTTGAGCAAGCTCAACCGCATTGAAACTTATTTTAATCGATGTTGTAGATATAGATGATGCATATAAACCATTTGGAATTTTAGATTGTTCCGTATTTTCAGAAATTGGAATAACCGATAAATTAAAAATACCCGAAGCACCTTGGGGCAGTTGAATAAAACCTGCTGATGTTTTTTTATTCATGTTATAAATATCTACATTAACAGATGTTGAATAATCACAAGGAACAGACAGTTTAATATTACCTTCCGCTTTTTTTTCAAAATACGTTGTTGTATCTCCATTTTCAGTGATAATGGTAATACGGTAAATTTCTACAAGAACAGTATCATCAAGTGCAAGTTCTATATTTGACATTTGTGTAATATGTACCGGATTCTTTGATTCTGAAGAACATCCGATCAGCAGGACCAAAACAACAATCCAGACAGGTAATAACAGCATTTTCTTCATAGATTTCCCCAAATAAGTTTTGTAAAATAAATTTCCTGTCCGAAGAATACGATACTCCTTTTACCCCCTCATATTCTTACTTAATCCGTTTAAAGTATAATCTTCCACCCAGACTTTACGATTCAATTCAGATTAAGGAATTTTTTCCCGATCTTTTAACTCTTTAATTTTCAACCATTTGAAAATCAAAATAAATAACTTTATCTCGGTAATTAAATAATTTCGTTGAACATCAATAAAAAGCAGGGTAATATTAAGCAATATTTTGAAATAAATTTGATAGTTCCCTTAAATAATTCACTCGTTACCCTGATCCCATCCTTCTCACTAACAATGAATTATAAGTTTTTAAAATATTTCAAAAGGAGTTTTCATGAAAAGAATTGCTTGCATAATTATTTTGATTTCAATTTTACTTTCAAATTCTTATTCAGATACTGAACCTAATGATAGTTATGAAGACGCAAATAGCATAGAGATTAACAGCATTATAAACGGATCTCTTGGTGAAGATGATAACGACGACTGGTATGAAGTCGTTTTGCCTTATGATGGTGCTCTGGAAGCCATGATTGAGCCGGGAGTGCAACTGAATACTTATATCCAGATTTATGATGAAAACGGAACAACTTCGTTGGCTTCAGACAACACTGGTGGTTCTGGTGAAACCGATTCTTTGAAACAAAATGATCTGATGGA
>JAAYEB010000037.1 GCA_012728995.1 Fibrobacter sp.
CAAGAGGTGCATTGCAGAAAAAAACAATTACGAAGACAACAAACGAAATCAACAAACTACATGTTCTCATATTTCGACCTTTTATTCGGGTATCTCAAAGCTGTTACGAGTTAATTTAAAATAGGTTTATGTAAACAATACAGCAAGCCGTAAAATATAATTATTGATCAAATTCCAGCATATTTCTTTATCGTTTATCAAATAACTTGCTGATGTTCCATATCACACACCAACAATGATCCATTTTACGTGCTATGACGAGTCGTATCTCAAAGATTTCAGCGGCAAGGAGAAAGACCATTTTGCTTTTCTGGAATCGATGCCCGAGCTTGAGCCTTTAAAGGGATAAAAGGGTGGAGTGTAATCTGCAATAAGTGTTACCCCCAAATACAAGCTTCATCTTAAAATTGAAACTGCACTATGGGTACCATACGCCCCCAAACTGAAGTTTCAGAGTTGCAATACCCTGCCGCGGGGGTCGTATCCGCTCGGCGAACATGGTAATCTTTTAAATATCTGATATTAATAATGGCCAAATGACAACAGATTGGAAATAGAAATATTCCATAATGGTGAAACTGTGTATCATGAATATTCTTCTGAAAACGCATAGAACAACCGCATTGCGTCCCATGTTTACCAATTGGCGATACTACTATGCACAATCACCTGTCCCGGAAATTTCCATAATTGTTCAACGAACAGCCTCTTATAGCCTTTAAATTACTCATAAGATAGACTTTGCCAACTCCCAGCACTTATTTTATAATATGATGGTAATATTAAATTTAACATGCCTCCCGAAATCCCGGGAGTGAGAAAAACAATGCGAATTTCATTTTTACCCAAAAAGAATAATTTTCAGGAACTCACATTTAGACAGGTATTCTTTTTCGCAAGTCTGTTTTTCGTTATTACCACGCTTTTCATAATTAGTGCCAGATTCTATCAAAACACTGTTTTCTTTATAGTTCTGCTTTTTCTGTCTGGTCTCTGGAGCATGGGATTTGCCCTCTGGTTAAGCAGATATACCGCAGATTTTGTATTAAAGATCAAAAAAAGCAAACTTATCGCCCGACGCTTTCAGAATATTTCAAAATATTTTGAAAGTATAATGCAGGATTCAACCGACATAATTTTTTCTGTAGACATTGATGGTTATATTCTAAAATTCAACAAAGGCGCTCAAATCCATTTTGGCTACACCCAGGAAGAAATAGTCGGGAAACCACTGGGTCATCTTTTTGTAAATAAATCAGATGAACATAAAATTCTCAGTACTGTGTTACTGAGTGGGAAATCGGTAAATGAAGAGATTCCGATGAAAACCAAAAAGGGTAATATCATCCTTTTGAATCTTAGCATGTCAGAGATGAAAAGTGATAACAGCCAGATTATCGGACTCGTTGTTACAGCTAAAGATATTACCGAAAACAAGAAACTCGAAATGGAACTTGTGAAAAAAAATGAGCTCCTGAGCAAACTGGCAATCACCGACAGCCTTACAGATCTGTACAATTCACGCCACTTTCACGACCAGATCAAACGGGAACTGTCACGCCTGAAACGTAATCCGCAGCGGAAACTCTCTCTGGTCCTCATCGATATCGATCACTTCAAGGAACTTAACGACACTGAAGGGCACCAGACAGGAGATCATGTACTGCGATCTCTTGGTCAGGTAATCAAGGTGTGTATCAGAAAAGATGTTGATAACGGATTTCGCTATGGCGGCGATGAATTTATCCTGATTCTTCCTGATACAGACAAATTTCAGGCCCGTGTAGCTGCCGAACGTATACAAAAACAGTTCAGTGCTTTTAAATTCGGTAACACAAGCCTGTCTATGGGTATTGCCGAAGCGAAACCGGGAGAAAGCGAACAACTGCTTATAAAACGGGCAGATCAGGCAATGTACATTTCTAAAAAAGAAGGACGGGCAAGAGTTACACTCGCATAGTTGGCAAATACTACCAGCCAATACACTGCGACATGCAAAACATGGCAACAGAACCACTCACCGCAACATTTAAGGATTCTATTCTCTGAGAATCAAAAGGGATTCTGAATCTGATATCAGCTTTCTCAAGTAAAGGCTCCGTTATCCCGCCACCTTCATTACCCAAAACCACGACCTGTTTTGATACTGACGAAAAATCGATATGAGATTCTCCCCTGATATCTGCTGCAAATACTTTAAATCCACTACTTTTCAATTTTTCCAGACATTGTGCATACTTTTCAGTTCTACGAATCCATAAACTTAAAACTGATCCGGCAGTAGCCTGAAGTACTTTGGGTGAAAACGGATCTGCACACTGATGAGACAAAATTACACCAGAAAAACCAAATGCCACTGCAGACCTGATTAGTGTACCCACATTCCCAGGATCCTGGATGTGCTCAAGAAACAAGATTTTTAAACCGGTTCTGTCGGGTAATTCAGGACAATATGTATTATGTGGAATTTTTACTACAGCAAGTATGCCCTGCGGTGTTTTTGAACTGCTGATAACTTTAAACTGGCTTTCTGAAATTATCCTGACAGAAAGTTTTGCTCCTTTGATTATTTCTGAAGAGAATTTTTCGGTTACAACCAATTCATCTATACTTCCGGGAGTGCATTTTATAAGCTGCTGTACAGCTTTAAAACCCTCAAGTAAAAAAAAACCCTCCTCATTACGTTTCCTGAAATAAGATAACGATTTGTACCATTTAAGAGCTCTCAGATAGTTATCTCCTCTTTGAAAACATTAATCCACTCCTGCAAAAGACAAAGCTGCTTCAGAAGCTGGGGATTATAGATCAACACAGTTTTATTATCCGATACTTTTTGACTGAATATCAGCCTGGATTCAACCAGTTGATCTATCTGGTTCATATCAAAAGAGCAACCACTGTTTTGCAATTCAATACCTGCTTCTATTTGCGACAGGTCAACCTCTACCAGGCGGTCACCGCTCCTTCTGCCTTCCTGATCCCCTGTTTTTATGATTATTTTGACAAGTCTGAAAACCTCATCCGGGAAATTTTCACCTGTAAGTGTACTGCCGCACTGATGCGCCCTGAGGTAATTCATATATAAAGACAAAACACTATGATCTTTTATGCATATATATTCTGATCCTGAACTGTTTTTACATATCAGGATCATCCCTTTTATTGTCAGGTGAAGAAGAACGTTTTCAGCCTCAACCCCTTCTATACCTGTTACAGCAAGGACCTCCTCTTTTACCCTGTCAAAGTCTATTCCCCTGTGTCCAACTTCTGTATCCCATCCTTCACTCTTCGCAAGAAGAAGTAACACTCTGATAACACCAGACACACTTTTTTGCACCAGTTCATTGCTTGCCTTTTTTGTTTCCTCTGCGAGACGTTTTACAATAGATTTTACCAGTTTACCGAGCCAGGCGGGAATTCGCTTGTAAATACGGTTTAAAAGTTCTTCATCAATAATTGTAACAACCGTATCTTCTATGACCTCTGCAGTTACATTATAGGGTTGATTATCCAGAAGAGTCAATTCACCAAGCACACTGCCTGCTCCAAGGACAGTAAGTTCAATGCTGTTGTTCCCCTCATTTTTCAGGACACGTACTTTACCGGACCTGATAATAAACATTCTGGAACCAGTTTCACCTTCAACAAACAGCATGGATTCCCTGCTGTACACTCGCTCGTAACGGCTTTTGTTCTTTACTGGTTCAGAATTATTCCCGGCAGTATTCATACTGTTTCCATCTCAAATCTGGACATCCACGATCTGATTTTTCTTATACGGTCCAGAAGTTTTCTTTCGAAAACAATTACTGAACCATTTTCTCCTGATATAATGTCAATAAAGGATCTTATTTTTAAATCGATCAGTCTTTCTTCTACTGTTTTTCTGTCTTTACCGCATTTGTCAAAAAACAGTTCCTTGTCGATCCTGATTATCTGAGCGGTTTCTCCGCAAACCTCTGCAAACACAGTAGCGATATCACTCAGCGTTTCAACCTCATCTGGCGGTACAGAAATTTCCATAAATGTCCTGTTTTGTCTTTTCAATAAAAGATACTCGCCATACAAACTTAAAACCTGAATATCGGGAATTACAAGTGATGCTGGTAATTGTTCAGAGCCGTCAATAATTTTGATGATACCCCGTTTTTCGAATTCATCAATAATCCTTTTTGTTTCTTTTTTGTGCAGTCTGCAGACAAAATAAGCCTCTTTCAGTACAAACTCATAATCCAGTGCATCCTGGGAATCCGTTTTTTTCCTGTAAACAGGATATAACAGCTGAATAAGTTTTATAACACCTCTTTTTTTATCTCGAAGTGCTGATTTCCCAGGCCGTTTTTGTACACTTTTCAATCGGTTTACTGAAATTTTTATAATACTTTGAAACCAGACAGGAACTTTCTTCAGAATATTTTGAAACTGATCCCTGTTAATAACCAGAACTTTTGATGGCATTAATGCTTTTGCAGACTCAGAAACAATAGAATGATCAAACAGAGACATTTCCCCTGTTATTCCATTTTTTTCAATGACAGTGACCATTTTTTCACCAACGAGTCTGTTTTCAATATATTTCTTTTGAAATATCCCGACCCTGCCTTCCTGAACAACAAAAAGTTCACTGTTTTGAGTGTCCTCTTTAAAAAGCGTTTCTCCGGCATTGAAAGCGCGAATCACCTGTTCAGGTTGTTTTTGGGATTTGAACTCATTTTGTGATGAAATTGCCATGTTTTCAAAAATTTCTGAAGTAAAAATGGAAATTCAAAATAAAAGGAGAAGATCTTTCGTGAATGATTCCTAAAATTAATCACGAAAGCCCTCTCCTATAATAATATATCGCAAAACCTCTTTTGGAAAGGTTATTTCTTCTCTTTTATTCTCGTCTTCTTTCCTATGCGATCACGAAGATAATAAAGTTTTGCCCGTCTTACTTTACCTCTTTTAATAACTTTAATATCGGAAATAAGCGGTGAATGTGCAGGGAAAATTCTCTCGACATAAACCCCTCCGGACACTTTTCTCACAGTAAAGGTAGCACCAATACCCGAGCCGTTTGTCTGGATAACAGTACCCTGAAACTGCTGGGTTCTCTCTTTGTCACCTTCTCTTATTCTAAAAGAAACCGCAACAGTATCTCCGGGATTGTACTCTACTTTCAACTTTGAAAACTGCTTTTTTTCGATTGTTCTAATAATTTCCTGCACAGGTACCTCCTGGTCTAACTCTGGTTTATATAGCATGACATTGTTTTCATTTTTATAACTCTTTACCCGTCTTTTTACAATATTTTTCCAAAAGATCCGGGCGTTTCTGTTTAGTCAACTTTAAAGCCTGCTCCTTTTTCCATTCAAGAATTTTTGCATGATGTCCGCTCAGGAGTATTTCAGGCACACCCATTCCTTCAAAATCTCGTGGCCGGGTATACTGTGGATGACTCAGAAGACCATTGTAAAAAGAATCCCCTTCTGCACTGTCCCTGTTACCCAAAACTCCAGGTATCAATCTTGTTACAGCATCAACCAGCACCATAGCCGGTATTTCTCCTCCTGAAAGGACATAATCACCTATTGAAATTTCACGATCAACATATTTCTGAGTAATCCGTTGATCAATCCCTTTATACCGTCCACATAAAAGAATCAGTGATTTTTCGTTAAGTAAACTCTCAACTACCGATTGATTTAACAGCTCACCCTGAGGAGAGAGATATACGACAACCGGTTCCATCCCCTCTAACCGTTTTTTTGCATCACATATCGCTTTTGAAAGAGGTTGCGGTTTTATCAGCATTCCTGCATCCCCACCAAAAGGATAATCATCAACTGTCTTATGGCGATCATCATCTGAATAATCTCTGATATTATGGATACTTATAGAGATCACCCCTTTTTCTACAGCCCTGTTTATGATACTGTCAGAAAATGCACCCTGAAACATTGATGGAAACAAAGTAAGTATATCAAAGAACATGGGTTTTAAATTCTACCGTCTTACATTAATTCTTCAATAAATGATCTGCGAACTATAATTTTCCCCGACACTCTGTCTATTCTGACAACAGAATCTACCCCAAGAGGAATAAGCAGAGTCGAATTATCTGCCCGCTTCACCTCTATCGCATCAATTGTAGGATAGTTGTACACTTCCTGTACTATGCCAGTTCTGTTATTTTCATCAGAATCAGAGAAAACCGACATTCCCTTTAATTCAAAATGATAATACTCATTGTCTGGAAGTTCAGGAAGTGTTTTTCTTTCAACATAAAGATAATAACCCCTCAACCCTTCTGCCTGCTCACGGTTGTCAACACCTTCAAAGGTACAAACGACCCTGTCTGACTGTTTTTGAATCTTTGATAAAGTACAGTCAGATACAGAAGATTCGCTCTTCCCAAGCCATATGTTTGCCGGAGGTTTGAGATAATTCAGGGTTATTCCGAATGTCTCAACAACGCATTTCCCATCCAGACCAATAGCACGCCTTATTTTTCCAATGACAATAAGCTCTCCTGAAAAAGAACCGGATGCCATTGAACAAATCAGCTTTTCTGTTTTTTAGGTTTTGGTTTACGTTTTCGCTCAGGTTTTCGTTCTATGTTGAGCTGCTCAGGAGTAAGCCCTTTTTCCAGCCCCTCCATTTTTTCAAAAAAACGATCCTGTTTAAGCAGATTTTTTACAGTTAAAGTAGGTTGAGCCCCGTTATTAAGCCAATAACTGACCCGATCTGTTTTGAACTCAAATTTTTTTGGTTCTGCTTGTGGATCATAAAAACCAATAGTCTCCAGAAATCTGCCATCTCTTCTCATACGACTATCAGCAGCAACAACACGATACTTCATTAACTTTTTCCTGCCCGTACGGGCTAATCGAATTTTAACTGGCAAGCTTTACTCCTTGCACTCAGGTTAATAGTAAATAACTACGATTTATTTAATTTAATTTTAAAACGGTGATAAACTCCTGAGAGCTGCATTCTGCCCTCTTTTTCCGGCAATTTTATTCATCCGTTTCATCATCTGTTTCATTGTATCAAACTGTTTAAGTAATTTATTAACATCCTGTACAGTTGTTCCGCTTCCGGATGCAATACGTCTTTTACGATTTCCATCAATTATCTGAGGTTTTTCACGTTCCACCTTTGTCATGGAACAGATAATAGCCTCAATTTTTCCCAAAGCTGAGTTGTCGATTTCGGTATTCTGCAATTGCCGTCCCATTCCCGGAATCATTGCTAGTAAATCACTCAGAGGACCCATTTTTTTAATCTGCCGAAGCTGGTCCAGAAAATCCTGAAGAGTAAAAATATTCTTGCGGATCTTCTTCTCAAGCTTTTTATTTTGTTCAAGATCAACAGTTTCCTGAGCACGTTCTACAAGTGATATTATATCACCCATACCGAGAATTCTTGATGCCATCCGCTCAGGATGAAATACCTCGAGACCATCCGGTTTTTCACTAACACCCACGTACTGTACAGGAACACCAGTAACATCAAGAATAGAAAGCGCTGCACCTCCCCGTGCATCACCATCAAGCTTCGTGAGAATTACACCTGAAAAATTCACCTCTCGATGAAACTGTTCTGCAACATTAACAGCATCCTGACCAGTCATGGCATCAGCAACAAAGAAAATCTCATCCGGTTTGGACAAGGAACAGATTTCCTTAAGTTCTGCCATCATCTCTGTATCAATATGTAATCGTCCCGCTGTATCGATAATAACCAGAGACAGACTTTCATCTTTGGCATACTCCAGTGCATTTTTAGCAATTTCAACCGGTTTCTTTGACCTGTCTGAATAAACCGGGATATTAAGCGATTTTCCAAGCGTTTCCAACTGATCAACTGCAGCAGCCCGGTACATATCACAGGCAACCAGCAAAGGACGATGCCCCTGCTTTCTAAAATGAAGAGCCAGTTTAGCACTTGCAGTAGTTTTTCCTGAACCCTGTAATCCGGCCAATACAATTACGTTAAGCCGGTTATTATGAAATTTAATCTGACGGGTTGAACCGCCCATTAACCCGGTAAGCTCATCATGAACCAGTTTAACAAACTGTTGCCCAGGTGTAATACTCTGAAGAACCTGACTCCCTAAAGCCTTTTCCTGAACATGAGCACTGAACTTTTTTACAACTTTATAATTAACATCCGCTTCAAGCAATGCACGTTTTACATCACGCACTGCTTCAGAAATATTCTCCTCCGTAAGCTTGCCACGTCCACGAAGTTTCTTGAATATCGAATCAAATCTATTGGATAATTCTTCAAACATAATATTTTAATGCATTATATTTAACAGGGAAAATACAAAAACCCCTATAAAATCTTCTAAAGATACGTTCTGGATAGTCTATAACACAAGATATTAACGCAGAAAGGACCTTATTTATTGATGGAACACTTACGATTTATGCAATCTGCCTACCAGGAAGCAATAAAAGCATTTGATGAAGGTGAAGTTCCGGTAGGAGCTGTTATTGTAAAAAACGGATCAATTATCGGCAAAGGTTATAACAGAATAGAAAAACTCTCCGATGCAACTGCACATGCAGAAATTATTGCAATCAGTGCCGCTTCTTCAAGAAACAATTCATGGAGACTCGATGACTGCACACTCTATGTTACTCTTGAACCATGCCTGATGTGTCTCGGTGCAATAATGCAGTCCAGAGTAAATTGTGTTGTATATGCAGCAACCGATAAGAAACTTGGCGCTATCGATTCACACTATTACCAGCAGCAAATAGAACACTCTTTTGGTTATTTCCCTGAAATCATTTCTGGAATCATGGCACCTGAATGCTCACATCTTTTATCGACATTTTTTCGTAAAATCAGAAATATCTGATACAGGCCAGACAAATTGCCAATTCTAAAACTAAAGTTATAGATTCCAATGCCGATATATTAATAGAGATTTTTGCGCCCAAAACGGTGAAAAGGAATTGTTCATTGCGCTGATTTACTTAGATTAACACGGAATGTTGGTCTTTTGGGTTTCACAGGGAGGTGTTTATGCGTATTAATAAAAATATCTCTTCAATGATTACAAATAACACCCTGTTTAAAACAAACCGGAACCTGGGTAAATCAATCGAAAAACTCTCTACCGGATTAAGAATTAAACAAAGCAGTGATGATGCTGCAGGATTATCAATTTCCGAAAATCTCCGTACCCAAATCAGGGGAACCGCTCAAGCCCGAAAAAATGCGATGGATGGTACTGCACTGCTGCAAATCGCCGAAGGCGCAGCAAATGAAATATCAGCAATTATACAACGCATGAGAGAACTGGCTCTCCAGGCCTCCAGCGACACATTTACCTCAAATGAGCGAATCTATGCCAATGATGAATTTTCAGAACTCAGAGATGATATCGACAGAATCGCAGCATCTACAAACTATAACAAGGTCAAAATGATCTCAGGTACAGAAAAAAGATTCGGTGTACCAAATGCAGTAAACAACAATACTCTTTGGATTGATGCAGGACATCAAACCGGAACCGACAGCATAACCATAACCATAGATACCCTTACAGTTGAATCATTGAGTCCGGAACTTGTCACAACAACTCTTACAAATCAAAATGATGCTGTTAAATCGATATCATATCTTGACTCAGCCATAAACAGCGTAAATTCAACACGAGCAAATATAGGTACCTACGTGAACCGTCTGGAACATGCGATTAACTATCTCATGTTGAGTGAATTAAATCAACAAAATGCCGAATCAATCATAAGAGATGTAGATTTTGCCAGAGAACACTCAAATTTTATCAAAAATCAGATTCTTACCGAGTCTGGTACAGCAATGCTTGCACAAGCACACCTGATACCCGAAGGATTACTTTCTCTGTTTGAAACAGATTAGCATTTATTATAGGCCAACAACACTGACAAACAGAATAAATAGCCTTAATTCTTGGTTCCAAATCGATATCGATACCGACCCCGAGTTCCAACCCCGAGAATCTGGATTATTGAGCTCGAAATACGAATCAGAGACTCATAGCAGAGCATCCTAATTCATAATTCCATCAGTCAGGTTAAACCTTTACTGAAAGAACCGGACAACTGCAACGACGTAAAACCCGCTCAGTCCTGCTGCCCATAATTTTTTGCATAATTGAATGTTTTCTACCAGTACCCATAATTATCATATCTGCATTGTGCTTTCTTGAAGATTTAACAATCCCGTTAACGACAGAATCGGATCGCACTTCTGTTTCCCACCGCAATCCCTTTACCTCTTCCTCATATATCAATGGAAATGTTCTTCCAGCGTGAAAACCTGTAATCCGGGGGTTTAATTCCGGAAAAAGCATTAATAACTTTCTTACCCATATCAAACAAGATTTCAAAAAATTGGCATTTTCAACCGGGATAAGTATGTTATTCAGAGAAACTTTTCCAGTTTCGGCATCAACAAATGGTCGTACATTGTACGGTATTAAAAGTGTCGTCCTGTTAAAAAACTCTGCAAGGTGATCTGCCAGATCTCGACTTAAAACAGTGTCCGTTTCTCTACTCTTTGCCCCGATTACAAGAAGATCATGGGTGTAACGCCTGATCCGCTTTTCAATCTCCTGTCTTTTATTTCCAGTTTTTACAACTTTCTTGATTTTTACACCCAATCCCGCTACATCACTACGGTGAGATGATCTGGAGAGAATACCCCACCTTTCATATACCTCTCTTACTCCAATATGTTCAAGTGCTTCCCTATCTGTTCTCACATCAATGATCTCAAGCTCTCCCCTGGACTGATAAGTCAGTTTTAATGCATGCACCAAAGGGATTAAAGAGTTATTTTCTTCATGTATTGCAAGAATGATTCTTAGTGGAAGATTTCCATATTCTGACATATTTAGCGGTTTATAATTTTCGTTCATAGTTTAAAAATTAATTATTTGTAAAAAATCTGAAAGATTTTTCTTTCATAAATCTCTTTACAACGAATTTCATCAGCTATATTTATACCCAAAACGGCTGCATCAATATCAGTAATCAGTATTGCATAAACAAAACATGAAAAGAAAAAAAAATCAAAACTATTCAGGTTGCGCACTTTTTTTCAAGTAAAACGAAAGGCTTAACATGAACCATTGGTCGATTGAATCTTTAGGTGAAAAAATACACGACTTCTGCAATCTTTCACTTACCAGGCAACACGAATTACTTGAATACATGAACACTAATTTTCCTCCACAAAAATTCAAACAACAGCTTTCCATGCGCAGTAAAGCACTTCAGAACATGGAAAATGCAAAAAACACTCTCGAAGGAGCAACCCAGAGTTTTCCCTCCTTCATCGAGGCAAACTCAATAGATACAAACCCAGAATCCTTACACGGATTTGCATTTGTACTTACAGCAGGCGGTGAAGGTGAACGGCTTCGATTAAGTCTCCAAAAAAATGGACTCGATCCTGCCAAACTGATTGATTTCACAAAAGCCACCTTTCCCTTACCAGACTTTTTCAATGAATTTGGAACCCTGCAAATAAATCTTGCCATGATAAACCATTTCTGTAAATCAACGAATCACGATATACCGGTCGTTATTACTACAGGTCCACATAATTCTGTTACAGCCCGTGTAATACCAAAAATTCTAAAACAATACAACAATTTCGGTTTACGCCATGTCAGGGTTATCGAACAGGATGAACGGCTTCATTTTCTGAATGATGAAAAAATTGCTTACAAAATTGAAAATGAGAAGCCCCTCCCTGTAACACAACCTGATGAAACTGGCGGGCCACTAATGAAATTAAAGCAAACTTCAGACTCACAAAACAGATCAATACTGGACTGGTTCGAAGAGCTTGGTTGTGACAAAACTATTGTAGTACAGGCGACCGCTCTTTATCATCAGGAATTGCTCCCCAAAATGGCACTGGCACTGGGGAATCACGATTGCCTGGGAACCGGAATTCTCAGAAGTGAGTTTTCTGACAAAGACCCCTTTGGAACATTTGTAACTATAAAAAAAGGATCTAGCGTATCAACACAGATACTGGAACAGGAGATACGAAACGAAAATACCCGTACCATAAAAGATCAATCAGGCAAATTTTTTCTACCTTTCAATACAGGCTTTTATGCTTTCAGAAATCAAGTACTAAAAAACAATATGTTACCCGATTATGCAACACCTCCCAAGGAGGTCAATCCATCACTGCCGCGTTCACCAAAAATCGGCTATGCTGCAACGGATCTTCTCCCAATTGCCGAAAATCCTGTAATTTTAACAATAGACCAGTCTCATTTCAGAGTACTTAAAACCGCATCCGATCTTGATGCCCTCTCTGAATTCGGAAAAACTTTTAAACTCGATTCTTTTTGCAGAGAAATTGAAATGTGAACCGGTAAATTGGGTGCAGACCCAGTGCAACACGGTATAAAACAGCATCGTGGAGAAATACTATTTTTGAAAAAAAACATTTTAAAGTTTTCGGAGAAGTTCAATGAAAACAGTTTCAGTTCTTAATCACAAAGGTGGTGTAGGTAAAACAACATTCACCGGCAGTACAGCCCAGGCACTCACACTTACTGGATTTCGTGTTTTAGCTATAGATAACGATTCTCAGCATAATCTGTCATCCCTGCTTGGAGTTGGTGTAAAACGTCCTAATATTCGAGATATTTATACTGCATCACAAAAAGAAGCCCCGGTACAGTTTCTCCAATCAATAAGGAAAACAGAATTACCGGATCTTCACTTAATTTCTTCGTGCCGTGATCTTTGCGACTCCGATATCCAAAACATTGACCATCTTAAAAAAACAATGGATGCATGTAAACTCGAAAGGTTTTACGATTATATCCTGATAGATAATGCTCCGGGAATCGACAAACTACAGGTCTCATCAATACAGGCATCCGATGAGATCTTTGTGCCAACCGAACTTCGCCAGTTTGCGGTTGATGGCCTTGTAGAGATGGAACAGACTATCTCTTTACGATGTCCGCAAGGGGGCAAAATAACCAAAATAATCCCTAACTTTTATAGAAATACTATTCGCCAGAACACATTCAGGGATGCTCTTTATAAACTTTTTCCAGACCGGGTAACAGATACTGCCATACCGGTTGATCAGGTTTTTGATGAAATAGCCACTGATGGGAAAATTTTATTCCTGCACAGACTTTACTCAAAAGGAGCCGCCTATTATCTTAAAATTATTCACGAACTTTTCGATCTTGATGAAGAACAGATATGGGAACAGATGATCGAAAAACGGAAAAAACGGATTAGTGATGAAGCCAGGCAGAGATTTTTTGAACGAAAAAACAAAGCAAGTGATTTATGAACACACAAAAAGGTGAACCCGCATTTGATAATATAAATGAACTTTTATCGGATCAGATTATTAAACGCATTAGGGAAAATGTAGATTCCGGACACAAGGAACAAACCACTCTTCCAGAAAAGGAAGAACAAAAACCGAAAAATACAATAGTTAAAAAAACTTTTGTCATTTTATCGCTGTTAATGGTTTTGATCCTGTTGTCAAAGAAAAATCAAAGATAATCCGAAGCAGTTTACTACAGAACTTGTTTGCGTTTTGAAACATATTTACCGGTTTAGCATTTACTCAAAAAAATGAACTCATATACAAAAGAATACTGGCAGATAGTTGGTGAAGAATCCGGTTTTTCCAGTATTGATCAGCATTTTGCACATTTTATAGCAAGTATTGCAGATCAGGCCCAAAGCAGCTCTTTTCTTGCTGCTGCCCTGGTCAATAATGCATTATCGAATGGTCATTCGTTTATTGACCTCCGGGATTATGCAGATAAACCACTGCCGTTTTTACAATCACTTTCACCTGTAAAAAATTATCCACCTCTGGAAACATGGCTTTCTGATCTGAAAAGCTCAGGCATAACAGGTGAACCTGGAACATATTTTCCGCTTATTCTCTGCGGTACCCGGCTTTATCTTTACAGGTACTGGAGATACGAACAGCAACTCGCAGAATCGATTCTAAGGATCATAAATTTACCTTCTCCCGAAGTAGACAAGAATATCCTTAAAAACAATTTGAAAAAACTTTTCCCATATACCGGTTCAGATACATGGCAGCAAACAGCTGCAGCTACAGCAGTATTCAATCGCTTTACAGTTATATCCGGCGGTCCGGGAACCGGTAAAACCACTACCGTAACAAAAGTCATAGCCCTTTTATTAATGATGCAAAGCAGTTGTAATAAAATGCGTATAGCTTTGGCAGCTCCAACCGGAAAAGCCGCTGCACGCCTCAGTGAGTCTGTACGTTCCACAGTCCCTGATCTGCCTGTATCTGCGCAAATAAGTGAATTAATACCTCGTGAAGCCTTTACACTTCACCGTTTGCTTGGCACAATACCCGGCTCTCCTTTTTTTCGTTATGACAGTACAAATAAACTTCCATATGATCTTGTGGTTGTTGATGAAGCGTCAATGATTGATCTGGCTCTTATGGCAAAACTCTTTTCAGCGATTCCAGATTCTTGCCGTCTGATATTTCTTGGCGACCGGGATCAGCTCTCCTCTGTTGAAGCAGGTGCTGCTTTTGGCGATATTTGTGATCGCGGGAATTATCACAGCTTCTCAGAATCACAATTTAAAAAACTGGCTTCAGTTATTGATAATCCCGAGTTTTCTTCAGGAAAAGAACCACCGATTGCAGATTGTATAATCAATCTTCAAAAAAGTTATCGTTTTCGCTCAGTTTCTGGTATCGGGAAACTTGCTGCTGCTATCAAAAAAGGAGATTCATCAGAAGCTGTCGAGATTTTAAAAAACAGCCTGTATACCGACTGCGTCTGGAAAAAAATTGAAGATCAGACAGCCCTAAACAAATTCTTATACGAAAAAATTGATCTCTGGTTTAAACCATTTTCCAACATTTCAGATCCCGAATCAGCAATTCGCTCTCTGGAGAATTTCCGTATTCTCTGCGCTCTGAGAAAAGGACCATTCGGAGTTGAATCAATCAATTCCCTGACCAGACTTTTACTCTACAAAGCCGGCCATATTACACTTCAATCAAACATTTACAGCGGACAACCGGTAATAATAACGGGCAATAATCATAAGCTTGACCTTTTTAATGGAGATACCGGTCTGATAATTCCCTACCCATCCAAAATCTATAAACTTAAAGCTGTATTTAAAATGCCCGATGCATCTTTTCGTTTTTTCCATCCCCGCCGTCTCCCATCATACGAAACTGCCTATTCTCTTACAGTTCACAAATCTCAAGGTTCAGAATTTGATCATGTTCTACTCATACTCGGGAACTCGCAAAACACACTTCTCAATCGGGAACTTCTTTACACCGCAATTACCCGTGCCCGAAAATCGGTTGAAATCTGGTGCAGTGAACCGGTTTTATCAGCAGCAATAAAAATGCGTATCAGTCGCAAATCCGGATTAAGAGAAAAGCTCTGGATGATGAATTAAAAGTTTTGCGATTTGCAAAAACCCGATTCAGATTCCTCTGCTAATTGTAATAAGGTGATTTTTATTTTATCCGGTTTGCAACCACAACACATTCAATATGGCCTGTCTGAGGAAACATGTCAACTCCGGTAACAGAAACAGGTTTGTAGTAATGTTTCAGATATTCCATGTCGCGAAAAAGTGTTTCTGGATTGCAAGATACATAAATCAGTGTTTTTAGTCCCGAATTTTTTACTGTCTCCAGAACTCTTGTGTCGAGCCCTTTTCGAGGCGGATCAACTACAGCACACTCAAACCCGAAATTTATGTATTGAGGCAGAAGTTTTGCAACATCACCTGCAACGAATGAAACATTTTTTACATTGTTTACTGATGCACTAATGCGTGCTGCTTTGACCGAGAATGGATTTTCCTCAATGCCAAGCACAGTCTGTGCTTTTGAAGAGATCCACAGGGCAATACTTCCGATACCACTGTAAAGATCAAGCACTTTAGTTTTTTTGTCAATATTTTCAAGAACTCTATTATAAAGACGTGGTAACTGATACGGATTGACCTGAAAAAAAGTGGATAACTCTATTTTGAATTTCAAACCACCCAGTTTCTCTTTAAGAAAAGGTCTTCCCCACCACACAATCTGCTTTTCTCCCAGCACCACATTGGTCTGTCTCTTGTTTACATTTTGAACAATCCCCACAACAGGTTTAAACTCATCCTTTTTCTGACCTGTCATCTCAAGAAGCTTTTGGGCCAGATATCTGCTCCCACGGGGTTTTTCACCATTTGTAACCAGACCAATTAATACCTCACCGGTACCAGCACCTTTACGAAGCAGTACATGACGAAGGAACCCTGTGCCGGTCTTTTCGTTATACACTGACAAACGGTTTTCAGTTGCCCACTCTCTTATTGTCCATGCGATTTTCGAAAGAGTCTTATCCTGAATAACACACTCGGTCTGATTTATTACTTTATGAGAATCGCAGCCATAACATCCAAGAACAATTCCACCACTTCTTTTAAAAAAACCAAAAGGAAGCTGTACTTTGTGCCGGTAAAAGAGAGGTTGGGGGCTTTCAATTATTGGTGAAACTTCCAGATTCCAGTTGGAAAACAGGGATTGAAGATTATTCTGTTTTTCTGAGAGTTGATTTTTGTACGTCCTGTTGAGTAATGAACAACCGCCGCACTGCGGAAAATGGAGACATTTAGCCATAAATACCTGAAACAACTTTGCATAATTATTATTTTAAATTGGCATTAAATATATAATACGGAGAGCGAGCTGTAAAAAGTGAATGTCCATTGAATCTGGTGTTATAATTGGGACAAAGAATAATTAATCACTTTGTAACAGTATAATGCATAAGCTGTTCAACAAAAATTCATGATCTTGATAATGAATTTTATGGCTGCCCATGATAATATTGACCTGGTTCTATTTTCGGTATCGGCATCAAAATCCCCTTAATTGCAGATTATTGATCTGTTCTTAATAATTCGAAATAGAACTAATGAAAAATCCGGAGATAAACGAAAAACAATCAGATCCATTTCGAATTCTTTTTGAATGTCGGTATATCTGATTAACAATACCTTGTTCTGAATGCTTGAAACGTATCTCACCACCCGGGCGCGACTAATCGACTACTCACTGTTGTACATAAATATCTATATCTTGAATCTAATAATGTACTATTGAGATTTTTGCGCAGAATGGTTTCTCTCCCTTGTACTTAACTGGGGTCTGAACTCTTGTGCATA
>JAAYEB010000320.1 GCA_012728995.1 Fibrobacter sp.
AATTACTCCCAGAATTTAACTGGGATAGTCTTTGGGATAACATAACAGGCAATCCATTACCAGTTGAAATTAAACTCTCTTTGGTTTCAACAAAACCGTGTTGCCACTAACTTTGATACGATGTCCATCCTTAACTTCCAAATCGATGAGAAGGATTTGAGGTCCCAGAGGTAACAGGTTTACAAACTTAGATTTCACCTCTGGGGAGTGAGATATTCTTTAGACGATTATTTAGTCGATTCTCATAATCAAGCCTTAAAATGTAATATGCTTTTACTGAATCTTATTCCAAACACTCTGGCTTCCACCTCACTTTTTCTTAACATTTTTGTATATAACAAGATGCCAAGCTTGTGCCAAATAAACAATGGGACGGACTATTTTTTTACTTTTAGCAGCTTAACCGATTAACAAAAGCCGTCATAGTAATCCCCGATAAAAATAGTCCGACCCTTGGCACTGTTTAGCTATGCTTGTGCCAGGGATGTGAATGTAATTTGGCCCCAGTGAAACGGCAGGTGATATAGGGGATGGAGGAAATTTTCTGACTTAACAGTTAATTTGAAAAATCCCCTCCGGATCACTGGGTAAGAAAAATTCTTTTCCCTGCACAATCACTGTGGTGCTTCAGTCATAACTTTTCACCGGACTATTTTTACACTTTTCAAATCATTTACAACTATAGTTGCCAAAAGAGGTGAAAACGAAGAAAATGCATTATTCACAGAATTTCGAACTACAGTTGTCTGAAGATATGATGTACCGGTTTTGGGATATGCTGAGGCAGGAATTGTTGCCGGCGATGAAAGATCATTGCTGTTTTTAATACTTTCATAGGTCGCATTTGAAGAGAGACGCCCATTTTCCTCAGACTCTATTTCCTGAATATAGATAAAATCGCCATCACCTTCATGTTTCCAGCTAACAGATGAACCATCGGTTGATGGTGTTATATCTCCAGGAAACGTCACCTCTTCTTCAGCCGTTTTTCCATCTATTGTGATAGAACATTTGACCTTTTGATTTGGTGTAAAAACTGAATAATCTAATTCTGCCATATATCGTTTCACAATCAAAGGTTCGAAAGGAATCGCGGTTCCATTGACTTCAACATTAGCATCTGTTATAGGTTCGCTATTGCGTTTAATAACTGCATATACTAAACATGTTCTTTCCACCCCACCCAGAGCTTCCGGGTACCAGGAGTGATCCCTGTTAATCGAAAGAGAGATAGTCAGGTCACTATTATTGTTGCCACCCCCTGAGGGACTGGCAGGATTATCACTATCACAGAAGATAAATGTAACGAAAATTGCCAGAGATGCTATAAGAATGCGTGAACAGTTCATCAAAAATCCTTTGTTTGTGGTTGACGTATATTTAAGGCTCAATATTTATTCTAATTCAGTTACTGATTTTACCATCGAAAGGCTGTTTTGTTAATTGATTTTTTTTCTAAGCTGATAGGAATTTTGATTTTTTGGGCTGAGGCTGTTCGGGCTTAGGCTGGCTGATAGGAATTTTGATTTTTTGGGCTGAGGCTGTTCGGGCTTAGAAAAGCTCTTTACACCCGTTACAATTTTTAGCCGCATCCATTTCATAATTCCTCTTTCAGCTTGTCCATAAAATAAA
>JAAYEB010000321.1 GCA_012728995.1 Fibrobacter sp.
ATAATGACTCTAACGTATTGGTTATCGGTGGGAGAACAACTGAAAAGGAAACTGCAGGGAGAATCATTGATGCCTGGCTCAATGGCAAGTTTGAAGGTGGAAGACACCAGAAACGCATCTCACTGCTTGATACTGATCACATTTAACAGCAACCTGGGGATTTTATGAGTGTAAATATCACAGATAACAGAAGTTTGGATACAAGTGAAAAAAGAACACGTGTATCGTGGGATGAGTACTTTATGCAAATCGCAAAACAGGTTGCAAGCAGGTCAACATGTGACAGAAAACATGTCGGTGCAGTTATTGTCAGAGATCGAACAATACTGTCTACAGGATATAATGGAAGCATAAGAGGTATGCCGCATTGTGATGATGTAGGGCATATGATGGAGAACGGGCATTGTATTGCAACTGTCCATGCTGAAGCAAATGCCATTATTCAGGCAGCCAAAAACGGCACTGCTATTGCCGGAGCTGATATTTATGTGACTGCTTCACCGTGCTGGAACTGCTTTAAACTGATTGCAAACAGCGGAATTAAAAAAATTGTTTATCATGAATTTTACCGTGATGAGAAAATATTGACGGTTGCACAACAGGCCGGTATTGAGCTTGTTCAGGTCTGCGTTGATTAAAGCTGGTACGACTCACCATTAAATCATAATTCGATTCAGGTTATGGTATCTGAACTGTAGTGATAAATAATTTCTCATTATCTTGCCTGTAATTGCGACTTTACGCAAGTAGATTTTCTTGTGGGCAGAAACAAATTCTATTTCAATCCGGCTTTAAAGTTAAATACTGTACTTCCTCCAATATTTACACCCTTTTTATATGCGGAGACAACAGTTCTCATCTTGTCAAAATCGGGTTCCACAAAACTGAAATCAATACAGAAATGGCGAATGCCGGAAATGTTCAGTTTATTGTGTCTGGCTGTAAGGCAAAGAGTTTTATCAGAAAGCAGATAGTATAAACCGTTTTTCTTTCGTAAAAAAAACCGGTTTTTTATCGGGTCTGATACAATTTCGTTTTCTGAAACGGGAGGCTTTATTTTCGAAATAAACAGGGGGACATGAGAATAGATGTAAAGTATTCCTTTTGATGATATCGATCTTTTCAGATTAAGGTAATCGTCTTCGACCGAATATGTAAAAAAGGAAAAACCACAAGACTCAAGAACAGAATGCGATATTATGTTAAGAACCCCGATAGGATTATCTGCAATGAGGATTGTATCTTTCTTTTTAAATAAAAGGTTCTGGCCAAATGATGTACAAGCCCATTTCCTGACCCCGCATGATCTGAAACGATTGATCAGGCTTTTCCATAAAACGATATCTTTTTCCGGGATAAAAGGTGGGAGTGATGGAATCAGTCTGGATCTCCATACTCTCATTTTTTCTTCATTGGCAAGTAAAAATTCCATGTTTTTTGCGTCTGCAGCAAAAATCAGATGCTGGCATGGTGATGAGATCAGAAAATCAAGCCATTGAGGATTGTCGATCTTTACCCAGAGTTCTTTTCCTGATGCTGCCAGCTTTTGCACCTGAACAGATTTTTTTAAAATCTGTATGGCATTATTACAGTATGTATTAAATTTTACAGGTTTATTGGAAAGATCAGGTTTACAGGGACCGGATATAAAATTTTTTTGTGATTTGCTGATAACAAATACCGAATCGCCTTCAGAACACAGGATTGTTTTTTTAAGGATTAATTCAATTCCATTTCGTGTAAGTCTTGACGATTCCACAAGTACAGCTTTACCTTCAAAGCCATCATGCGGTTGTATGCGGATCCGGTCTCCAGGATCAATGTTTAATCTTGATCTGACAAGAATAATGTTTTGAGTGATTTCTGATATTTCTCCTGCATAAAGGCCTGTTCCCGAAGGTGTAAGGTGGTTGATAATTCCCATTTTATTTGTACTGTCAAGAAAAAATGTTGTCTTGGGTCTTCCCATGTCGTATTGCAGGGATTCTTTTATTTCGCGAACAAGCTGTGGATTGTCAAGAAGTTTTCGGTATGAACTGACAACTTTATGAACATATTCGGTTCCTTTCATTCTGCCTTCGATTTTCAGGCTTGCAATACCAGCTTTAATAAAAGCTTCAATATAATCGACAGCACAGAAATCATCCGGTGAAAAAAAATACCCTTCTGATGATCCGCAGTAAAACTTACGTCTACACACCTGGGTACATCGTCCGCGGTTGCCGCTTGAACCTCCAAGAAAACTGCTTGCAAGACAGAAACCGGATATGCTGTAGCAGAGCGCACCATGAACAAAAATTTCAAGTTCTATAGGTGAGTTTTTTTGCAATAAAATAATTTCGTCCAGAGAAAGTTCTCTTGCAAGCACTGCGCGGCTTATTCCCATTTTTCTTGCAGCTTCAATCTGGGTTCTGTTATGTATTGCCATCTGTGTGCTCGCATGGAGCTTGAGGGATGGAAAATGGTTTTGAGCTGTCTTGATAAGACCCAAATCCGCAACAATTATTCCGTCAATACCTGTCTGGGATAATTGATAGAGAAGATGGATCAGTTTTTCCAGTTCATTTGTTTTTATCTGTGTATTTAATGTAACATAAATTTTTACATTTCGTTTTCTGGCATACGGGACCAGATACGAAACTGTTTTCACAGTAAAGTTTCTGGCACGTAAACGCGCGTTGAAATCTTCGAGGCCAAGATACACTGCATCAGCACCTGCTTCAATAGCTGCATGAAAGCATTCAATAGATCCGGCTGGAGACAGAAGTTCGGGAATTTTTTGTGATCGGGAATTTGTCATAATAATTATAAAATACGATTTATCGACAACAAATGTTGATATTTGTTCAGTACACGAACGGATTGGGTATTTTTGAAACAAAATGATTTCCAGGGCTTGTAAATATATTAAAAATGAGTTATTATTTGTTATCAAACTGATTTGCATTATAAAATTGGTGAGTACACCGGATACTTTGTTTTGTGGATGAAAAGGGAAGAGCTGATAACAGAATTTGTACTTTTAATATAACCTGTTGGTTTCAAGTGAATCAAAAACAAAAATACTATTGTTGTGGTTTGCTGAAGTACGGGTTGGTATAAAATATGCTTTTTAGTAAAATTATGACTGAAATTACCATGAACGCAATCGGTATGTTTGTAGACCTGACACTTCATTTGGCTCCTAAAAAGCAGATAAAGAAGTTTGAAATTAATTCAGACCAAATTCCTTCCGTCGGGGTTTCATATGAAGGTTGGGAATACAGAGAAGTTGAATCGCAGGACTGTGGCTTTACGCATAGATATTTTTACTATCCCGGACCATCCAGGGATGCACCCACCTTTATTTTTCTTCATGGGTTAATCTTTGATGGGCGTAACTTTATAAATACCAAAACTCTTGGTGATAAATGGCAGCTTATTGCATACGATTTTCCTGAATCAACCAATGCTTACAGGGGTGACATGAATGATTTCCGCTTTTTGCTGGATGACTTTCTGGATACCCTTAAAATTGATACGATTTTTCTGTGTGGTGTTTCTTTTGGAGGGGGGATAGCTGCAAGATATGCTGCATCACATGCACGAAGAGTTAAAGCTTTAATTCTGGTTTCAACTTTTATAATGAACGCATTACCTTCAGATAGAATCAAAAGCCGTCAGTTGGCGAGAATCCTTCTTAAACAACCGGATTACAAACTTTATTGGTTGCTCGGGAAAATTCTTTCACGATCATTCAGAA
>JAAYEB010000322.1 GCA_012728995.1 Fibrobacter sp.
TCGTAAATTGAATCAGTTGCAGAATCTCTCCATGGAATAACCCTGTAATTATATGCACTGAGGTCTGCTCCACCAGGTGATTTACTATAGTAAATATAACCTGAATCGGGCGGTAAATAACCAATTCCCCTGCTTGAACCCGCCCATTTTATCCACATTACATCGGAACCATTCTGTACCCCTACAGGTGCACTGATAATTACATAATCGGAAACCTGCTGCGCTGATAATTGCAAGGCAAACATTAACGTCAGTATTATATGACCATACTTTCTCATTTATCTTCCTTTCACAATGTAATGCTCAGAAATAATAGAAAAAACCTGTTTTGAAAGCAGGAAGTGGAACAACATCCATCTCAATCAACAGTTGTAGTTTGCTGCCAATTGTAGTTCCAAAATTAAAGATCGGCAACATTGCCATTGAGCCCATGTGCATGTATGGCATTTTACTCCCAAGCAAATTCTCTTTATCTTCATGACGAAAATCCATTCCAAATACTCCGATATTCAGAAAAGCCCGATAGATTCTGCATTGTAAAATAACAACATGATCAACAGAAACACCCGCATCAAGTGAAAGGGTATCAAATTGCCCGATTCGTGTACTTCCCGATTCTAAAGCCCTTTTCTCTCTTGCTATCTGATCTATCCTCATTTTTATTTCACCAAATATTTTTGTATATGATATACTTAATACTTCAGGGAAAACATCAAACGACAATGTAAGGCCTGTAGGTATCTGCCAGAACATACCGGGTTCTTTTCCATTTTCATCTTTTGTTGTGTAAATTACACTGTCTGCTGCATTACGAATCAGATTTTGTCTGAATTCCGGATCATTAAACAGTTCCGGATCATCAAAATCATATAAAAGTTCAAATGTCACAGGATCAACAAAAAACGGTATGGAATATCCCGCATAAAATTTACCTTTAGCCCTCTTTTTCAAACCGAATCTTGATGTTACAGTAAATCTCCAGGCCTTTAATCCAAGTGTAGGAGTCCAACATTCCGCTTCATAATGACCATAAGCCCTGCCATAGAACTTATCCGAAGAGTAATCAAGTTCCTGGTTTATGGAAATTCCTGCAGCAGCATTTCCATCACCCTGGCTATTCTCATATTTTAACCTGCCCAGTATATCAATGTCGCCTCTGGCACGTAAATCAATATTAAAGAGGTGGCGATTAAGATTCAGCGCTACTGTAAAAAAGGGATTTATCCTGTAGGCATATCCAAAAGTCATAGTCTCCCAGCTGGTTTTCAGATCTACAGGAACATTTATCGTTCCCCGCATCAAAAAGCTCAGACCATCCATCAATGAATCCGGACTGATAAAAACAGCCGGATTACCCAAAGCATTCTGGTAGTTGAGATAAAAATTCTGGGTGTTTGAAAAACTTGCGACTCCACCCAGCATAGGAACATCAACACGCACTGTGATATTTGAGTTTTGTTTGGCAACCCCTTTGGGCCGGAAAGTCTCTCCATCCGAAAACATCGTTGTGTCAGAGAAAACTGAATCAATCGCAGGATTCAGATAAGTAGCAAAATCACGAAGATTAAAGGATTTTTCAATCGGGATGTTAAACCCTAAAAAACCCTTCGGATATTCAAATGAAACATCTGTTGGTGCTCTTAACATATCATAGTTAA
>JAAYEB010000323.1 GCA_012728995.1 Fibrobacter sp.
GCAAACGGTTTTGCGGCTTCAATAAGAACAGACCAGGTCATGTCGAGAAGAGCAAGGTTTTCGGCCATAAGTGCTGTATGCTCCTCAAGTGTTACTGGAAGTTCCACCGACAAAACAGTTGTGCGGTCTTTAACACCATTATCAGACTGGGCAATATGAAACCACTCGGATGAAGGTTTTACTGCTCTGTCTATACCAAGCAATTCTATCAGTCTTCCAAACCCAAGAGGCCCTCTGGCCTGTGGGGGAATAGCAATAACCGCCCCTGGCTTGAATCTCTTTTTCATTTCATCCCAGGAATTTCTGTTATTTTTGTAACCGGCAAGATTAAAAGTGGGCGCAAGATTGAATTTGGAACAGATATCCTGTATAGTATCTTCAGGTTCAACAATGTAACTGTTATCAATAAGAAGTTGGGGCGGTTGGTCGATAGTTATTTTTCCTCCTGTGTTTACTCCTGCTGAACGACCGACAACATGCGGAGGAAAAAACATCATAAAATATTGTGTACCTTTTACAAACGGATATTTGTATTTGTCATTGACTACAAAAGGATCACGGTAAAGAAACTCGTTGTTTTCATAAGGGCGCATGAAAAGAGATGTATTATTGAATTTCACTTCGGTTGCATTACTGCTTTTAGCTTCCATGCCCACTAACGGTTCACTCAAATGTTTCTGCAGTGCGATTACATCTTCCGCGTCACCATAAAGCGACCAGGGACGTTCGGTAAACTTCTGCTGTGCAGGATCATATTTGAAAATTGAGGTGTTTTCTTTCCTGAAATCGATTGCTTCAAGAAACGGCTCCAGTTCAAACAGTATACCGTAATCATCTGTCATACATAAACCAACACTTTGCCACGAATCTGATCCTTTCGGCTTTTTCCAGAGATAGATAAAACGCCTTTTGCATACCGCTGTAGGGCCGTCAAAGTATTGAGCCTTGATCTGAAGATAAACTTTTTCGACAAGTCTTACTGTTCTTGCCGTAAATCCCGGAATTGATCCAAGTGAATATGTAAATTTTTGATTTTCCATTTCATTTTTCCCTGTTTTAAATTGTAATCAGGATTCAAAAAAAAGTTCTCCAAAAGAGATACTGATATCATCTGTTTGAGGTACCAGACAATGTGCATCTTTCCAGTCTGAAACTGTTTTTTTGCATATCTCAATGCCGGTTTTATTCAGTGTAACAAGCAGTTCCTGTTCTTTTTCAAACATGAATGGTTTATCCAATAAATTCATGAAACTTATACTGAAAGGCACCCACACGTAACTGTATCTCAAACCATTTACGTAATCAAATGCACGAGCACCCTTTTTTTCTATCTCTTCATCTCCCTGCGTATCGTTCCATTGCGGAATTTTTAGTTTTATACCGGGTTTAAGAATATCGGGGTTATCACCAATCACATCTTTGTTGATCTCGTAGAGATATTTCCATGAATTTATCCAAAACTTTTTGGCTATAAAACCAAGATCTTCTCCATCTTTGACCGTGTACTTTTTCATACACTCTACCTTCTTTCAATATGGTATTCTATTGCCTTTTACAAAAACCTTACAGTCTTCTCACTGTTCATCCGGACTGAACTCCAAATCAAATGTCCCTTTATTTTCTATAATAACCTGATCATTACGCCATTTGCTTCTTAAATAATAACCTGTAGCTAAGATAAACTTCCCTTCGCTCATGACTATAAAAATTTTCAATGTGTTTTCATACCCCACATAGTCAGTAAAATCAATGAACAACAGCTGTGCCCCACCATATCGGGCAGGAAATTCATAAGAAAGTTTTTTTCTATCATATTCTAAATCATCTATAGTCAAAGATTCTATGCCGGTTTCATCAACAGAAAACTGTATATCGTGGGCTCCCCGAATCGAGTGAAATTTACCGAAGTAACCTTCCTCAGTAGAAAATAAACTGAATGTTATAAACACTAAAAACAACATTGACATAAGTATTTTGTTCATCAAGGTCCCTCCAGATAATTGATTATACCCGCAGCTACTTCCTGGCCAACTTCCTCCGTCTTTGTTTTCAATATAGTTAAATCGTCTTCATTGCTAATAAACCCTGCTTCTACCAGAACAGATTGACCGCTAAAATTTCTTAAAACATAATTAGTGCTTTCAATAATTCTTCTTCCCCTGAACAAAGTATTACTGTCAAGTATTGCCTGTGCTAATTTTCTACTCTCATGATCATTCTTTTTATATAATACCGAAAAACCTCGTGCTGATCTGTTGTCAGAAGCATCATTGTGAATACTTACAAAGATATCTTTACCAGCAGCAGCATCTATTCGCCACCTTAACCTCTCACCAATATCATAAACATCACCAGTTCTTGTCATGATTACAGAGTATCCCTTTGCTTCAAGTTTGCTCTTTACAGCATTGGAAATATCGAGCGCAAAATCCTTTTCAAAAAAGGTTCCGTTAACAGCACCGGGATCTATAACTGTATTACTGTCGTTTTTATCACCATGCCCCGGATCAATTGCTATTGTTTTTCTGGTTACCGGTATTTCTTCCGCTTTTCTTACAATAGAAAGAGAATCAACGTTGCATGCGGTTATTTCATACACACCCATTTTTCAAACCCACTTTCCATACGCTCGATTTCTGAACAAATACTCTGTTTTCCCACTGTTACCAAATTCGATTTTCAATGAATACTTTAATTTTTCATTCAATCCGGTAAAAAGAAGCTCCAACGATTCACAATTAGGATTCATATTATCCTTCACGGTTTTCACTTGCTGAAACGATTGTTCCCGATCAGTGCTGTAAAGAGTGAACATATCATCCTGTGCATAAGGATCATCTGGGTTTAATCGAAGCTTTATCGTAAGATTTCGTGGTGCTTTGACAAGGGCAGCATTTTCTCCCTCTTCCTCATCATCCTCAAGTTCATCAAAGGGATAGGGTTCTCGTTTCATTTGAGATGCCAGAAATTTCACAAAAGCTATCCACACCTCATCATCAAACGGACCGTCTTCACTCTTTATTTCATAACCCAGAAGCTTAAGGCCGCGCCTGAGGTTTTTAACATTAATCTTGTGCTCTTCGTCTTCAAAGCAATCCGGGTGATCATTTATATCCTTAATCTTTGAATCCTCCATGCCGTAAAGAAGCATGAACCGTGTGGGCATGAGATTAGGATCATTATCCGGGTTGGTGTCTTCACCGTTAACATAGGCTTTTGCAATCTCTGTCAGTCTTCCGTAGTCAAGATGTGACGCGAAATGCCGGGCAGCTTCGTAACTTTCATTTTTTTCTACACTTTTGAGAATCTCTGCAATATCAGAAAGCGTAAGTTTTGTGTATGTATCCTGCTGAGTCTCTCCTGTATATCCGCTTTCTGCAAGAGACTTTGCCACCTGGTCAATAACTGCTTTTGTCTGATCTTTTGTCATATCTTTTGCAGCGTTGGCAATAATACGCTGTATCTCGACAGGAAATGTTTCGGTTCCTTCAACCGGCTCGACACTTTCCGCACTATCTCCTGATACGGACTTTGCGTCTTTAGTGCTGCCTCCACCACTTCCGCCTCCACCTCCGCCGCTTTGTCCAAAAAGAACAGTAGGACATCCGGGAGGAAGTATTGATGAGGGGGGGCCAACACATACTGCCATATCACCAACACAGGCGGCTGGTTTACCTCCAATAAGAACTGTCGGCGGAACCGGCCCCACAAGCGGACCGCCAACATGGGGAACAGGAGGAACCCCCGGTGTAACCATAGGGCAAACATGCATGTCTCCCATTGTAGCTGCAGGCATGCCACCTATTAGAACATTGGGTACCCCGGGGCCAGTAATCATTCCGCCGTGTGCTGTCATGTCTCCAACTCTCGCTGCTGGTTTTCCCATGGTTTCTGTCCTTTATTACTGTTATGGCAACTGGTGCGTATTAATAATTTTATTTGTATGATAAAAAGAATATAATAATAATTCAAATGCCCGAATGTGACGAGCGTCACATTCGGGCATTTTTTTTAAAATAAATCAGAAAACTGAGGCTGTATCCTGAAAATTGATCTGAAATTAGTTGTTATTTATTTCCATAAATTAAAAAACTATTACTATTCTAAAATTTGTTTCTTCTGGAAAGGAGTATCCTGATATTTCAAAAAGATTATTTCTATTCAAAACTCCGGTTTTATTTAATTTTTTTTAATAATTTGTTTTTCATTTAATCTGCAATAATTTAAATTATAAACTTAATGCTTTACTGTGTTATCCTGGTTTTAGCGGATAACATAATAACTCGTGCGGTAGACTTAAGCCTTTACTCAAATCTTCCGCTTATTTATTAATCTTTAAAAGGGGGTACCCCATGTCCAGATGTCGAGCATGGACCAGATTCATGTCCGTTGCACTATTTGTAAGTACTGTTTCATATTCTGATGTACCGACAGGGTTCGGTATTTTTTCGACAGAAGAAACTGTTATTGGTGACAGGGCTGATTTCAGTGGTGGTTCAATCGGTTCAAACGGGAATATCCGGGTTGGATCAGATGCGGAAGTTATTGGTTCGGTTATTGCCGGCGGCAATATTACTGTTTACGATCGTTCAACGGTTTTTGGTGATGCAACCGCGGCAGGAAATATTTCTCTTGGAAACAGTTCACAGGTCACAGGTACAACGGTTCAGCACACAACTGTACCTGCTTATACAATAAATTCGAAATCAGTTTCGACCGGAACACAAAATATTACTGTTAACCACAATCAATCACTTACACTGGATCCAGGTCCTTACAGGGATGTTATCGTAAGGGACAGAGCGCAGCTTTATCTAAGCAGTGGTGTTTATAATTTCAAATCTCTTGATATCGGAAGTGACGGATGGGTTAAGTTCAATATTTCCGGTGATGGTGTTGAGATCAATATTCAGAACGGATTTATTCTTAGTGATCGTGCAAAGATGGAACTTGTAAGTGGTACTGCCGAAGACATAGTGATTTATGCAGGTGGTTCAAATGAAATAAGGATTGGAAGCAATTCAAAGCTGCATGGATCACTGACAGCACCGAATGCAAAAGTAAGTGTTTTCTCCAGAGCAGAAGTTTATGGTGCAATTTATGCGCGTCGCGTTGAACTTCAACCCGATGTTTTCACAGGTGGTCTTATTGAAAACTGGATCACTATTGACACAGATAATGACGGTGTACCGGATGTGGTCGAACTTGAAGCCGGAACCGATCCTTTCAATCCTGATGATAAGCCTGCTGCTGTTGTTGAAGGTACATTTCTTAACCAGACCGATGATGGACTTCAGAAAGTAAAAATCGATTACACCGATTTCCCAGGTTACGAACAGTGTGATGCGGTTCCAATCAGTCTGGATCAGGGAAGTGTTGAGGGTGACCTGATTCCGATACCGAAGTTAATTGATACCAGTGATGTCGTTCGACCTGAAATCGATCTTACATATAAGAAAGATATCGCGTATCACAGAATAACAGGTACAGTTGCTTTAGCAAAGAAGATGCTTTATGCGTTTCCTGTCAGTGCTCAAAAAGCAGGTATCCCCAAAGAATGCCTCAAACTTTACCATTTCAATGAAATTACAAATTCATGGGAAGATGTGGAGATCGCTTATGTAACTTACAGGGCTGTTTACGCTTATGTAACCTCTTTCAGCGATTATGTGGTGGCTTCGAAAGATTACATTTACAGGGTTAATCCTGAGTATACAGACGATGATGAGGCTAAAAAATACAGTACTATTTCGGCCGCAATCACAGAAATATCAACCAATGCTCCGGATACACAGTGTATGTTGCTGGTAGCAGGAAGTGATCAGATTGAAGGAAGTGAATCTGAAAAAGGTATCATTTACAGGGAACAGAATTTATACCTGCCTGCAAATGTTCAGATGCTCGGTGGTTTAAGCAAGGATATCGGTGATTTTGATATGACTGTTACATGCCAGCCTAAAAAATATATTACCATTCTTGATGGAGAAGCCAAGAATTTATCGATTCTGAACTTATCAGGTTCAGGTCTGGATCAGTATGTCTGTTCCGTTGAAGGGTTTACTTTTCAAAATTCGGCACATGATGGTGGGGCTGTAAGACTCCTGAGTAGTGGACATTTAAACTCAATTGTCATAAGAAATTGTGTTTTTAAAAACAATACTGGGGATAATACAGGGGCTTTGTATCTATATAATGTATCAAAACTCATTGTAGAAAGTTGTGTTTTTGAGAATAACTCTGCTTTGTCGTATGGAAGTGCTGTTTATTGTGATCAAAATCCATTCTGTGGTGTTGGAGCTACTTTTGTTGGTTGCGTTTTCTTCAATAACAGCATTGATCCTTCTGCTGATAAAGGTGCTACAATTTTCAATGATGGGTCTGGTCCAATTAGCGATCCTTACATTGAAAGAAGTAAAAACAGGGTTTTGAATTGTACATTCTATAACAATTCGGCTCCATCCGGAACAGATCTTGCATCCTGCATATTTCGAAAAGATGATAATACCTACCTGATGGATATACAGAACTGCATATTCTTTGATAACTCCGGAACCGATCTGGTAAATTGTGATGATGATCCGGGTGTTGTTTCAAACAGCAATAACATCTCTACAGATCCGGGTTTTAAAGATGAGAGTTCACCTGAAGGTGCGGATGGAATATGGGGTACTGCTGATGATGGCCTTCAGATAACAAAAGAAAGTCTTGATTGCATAAACCAGGGATTGCATGATGTTACAGAAAGTGTAATGGAAAATGTCTGGCAAATGGTATTAATACCGGAAGGTGATCCGGATTTTGATCCGTCTAACCCGGATAAAAAAAGGCCAGAAATTGCTGCAATCACAAATCAATATCGTGATGCGTGTGGGCGTTTACGTTATTCGAATGCTACTTATAGCGTAGATATTGGAGCTTATGAACTTTATTATACTGTTTTGCCTGTTGGTGGAGGTAATACAATCGGTTATATGGGATCATACAGAACAGAACTGAAATCTATGGCTTTAGATCATGGGTATCTTATTGACTACATTGGACCAAATGAAACAGATCCAATTAATGTGGCAACCGGTTGGAGTATTGGTACAAACCTGCAGGAAGACCCCGGTCATCTTGTTTCTGGAGCAGGTGATATACAAAGCTATGCATTCCTGGAGAGTGAACGAGAAGATCTGGATACAGAACTCTATGAAACTTATTCTGAAATTGGAAACCATTCTGCTGATTTTACAATTTTTACACTTGGTGCGTACGATAAAGCTTATAGAAACAGAACAAATACTGAAATAATTGAAGATATTCAGTATCTTATTGATGATATTTCGGGCGGAGATGTTTTAGTAACAACAGATTTGCCATATACAGATCGCGATCATGAAGAAATAGTTGAAAATTTTAACATTTCATTAAATAGTTATACATTTTCTGGAGATGCGAATAAGACTATACACAATGTGCTATTACCATCTGTTGAAATTATTTATCTTGATCATTATACAAACACTAACGGTTACAATATTATTGCACAAACTGTTTGGAATCAAATATGGGATATTTTATACCCTACCCATCCATAATAGATATATTGTAACCTCTAATAACCGCCAATTATATATTGGCGGTTTATATATTGTTTTTTGAACGAGGATAGATAAATGTTTTTTAAGAAAACTAAAATTTTTCGATTTACTATTTTTGTTATTGTCTTATTTATCCAATTATTAATTTTCTGTTTTAAAACTCCACCTAATCCCTTAACAAATCCGGACAGAGTAAATGGAAAAATTGAAATGTCTTCGAGCGACAGCACAAAAATCAAGGACAAACTTCATGATACAACGGGAAATGAAATAAGTTTTTACCTCTACCTTACAATTCCCAATCTCCTTGACTCTGTCTCGATTGATATACTAAATGAAGATGGAACGAATGAGTTTGATACAGTTTTTATTATTGATCCGGATGATCCTTATGCCGACACCCTGATATTTTCAAATATTTTCTATCTGCCAGGAGTTAAAAAACTCGAAGGCAATCTCTTTTTAAATAATGGATCAATCAAACCACTTCCTGCTAAAACTATTACTATCGCAGGAAAGCCGGCAAAAATTACTGAACAACCGCCAGATTCATTAGTTGTAACATCAGGAGAAAAAGTTGAATTTTCCATAGATGTTACCGGTGATGAACCGATTATATTCCAATGGTTCAGAAACAATCTGAAACTTGATGATGACACCTCAAAAACCTTGTTAATAGACTCAGCAACATCAGAAAATGCTGGTAAATACTATTGTGTCATAAATAATCCCTACGGCCCATCTGTTGTCAGTGATACCATAACCGTTGTTGTTGACAAGAAAATAAGCGAAGCCCCTGTTGTAAACGACGACTCGTATTCTGTAAAAGAAGATTCTATTCTTGTAATAGATAAAAGCAAAGGAATACTTGTTAATGACATTAATCCTGACGGTAATAGTCTGAAAGTTTCATTAATTGACAGCACACAAAATGGTCTGCTGGAACTCAATAGTGACGGGTCATTTATCTATACTGCATCACAAGATTTCTTTGGCTCCGATTCTTTTACTTATAAAGCAGTTGATTCTGATAATATAGAGTCCGCAGAAAAAGCAACTGTAAGAATTAGGGTGGAGCCGGTTAATGATAAACCGGTGTCAAAACCGGATACTTTTTCGGTTGTTCAGGATGCCATACTTAAAATTGTTGTAAAAAACAAAGGCGTTTTAAATAACGATCATGATATTGATGGAGATTCGTTAACTGCTGTTCTGGATTCTACAGTTAAATACGGAAAGCTTGAATTCA
>JAAYEB010000324.1 GCA_012728995.1 Fibrobacter sp.
TCTTTCCCGAAATGCTCTGAATACATCTTGTCTCCAATGTCCAGTTGTTCAATTCTGGCCATCTCGGCACCGAGTATCACGGATGAATCGCATGTAAACCATCCGCCTTTTTCATAAACCCATTGTGGCTTGACTGATTTAACTGATTCCGTGACACCCATAAAAATATCGGTCCTGGTTCCATCATCGGTTGTAATTGCAAACAGTTTGAAAGGCATTATGGCTTCAAACAGACCTGTTTCATTTACATGCTCAACAATTTCTTCAGACACATACAAAGGACTCAAACCGCCTTGTGCAATAACCGAAGCTGCTTCGATCGGACAGCCCTCCTTTGTTATATAAAGATGAACACCGGTTTTATTGACAAGTTCATCTGTGACCGCCGAAGAGTATCCTTTGTCGAGGCTGAGAACAACACAAAGAGTTGCTGCAGAAACAGCAAGGCTGAGCCCTGTAATTATGCTTCGTACAGGATTACGCCTGAGATTGCTTAAAGCTACAGTTGTAAATTTCATCATAATCTCCTATTTGACCATTAATCCATGTGCAGAAAGCACAACCCGTTCTTCACCTGCAGTTACAAGTGCATACACCTTGACTTTGCTGCCTTTTTCAAGTCTTGGAAGATTGAATTTATGAGGAAATATTGTTACAGTATGAGCACCTTCTTTATAGAAAAATTCACACAAAGATGCGCACTGTCCGGATACAATGCCCTCAAGAAGAACCTGTTTGCCATTATATTGTTCAGGTGAGTCGATAATTTGGGACAGCCTGGTAATACTGATATTTTCTGGTATTTTTTCCCCGTAACCTTTTCCGGTTTTGCTACAACCGGCAAAGGAAGACATAATAAGAAGGACGGAAACAAGAACTGAAAAAATATTTCTGTATAAAAGCATGTTAATTCTCCTTTAAATTGATGAATTATTGTGGTTAAATTCAGTTTATTATTTGACACAATAGAACCATGCCCAGATTGTATCATTACAATCATCTGGTATGTTCGAAATGATAATTAGTTGTATTATACCCCTGTAAGGAGTACTGTGCTAAAAAATCATAACTTTGTTTGTTTCAAATTCTTAATACTGTAGTTGGTATATGAAGCGAAATTGTAAATGAAGAAGATGATCTGGAAGTAATAATCTGTTTTTCTGAAGGGATAATTGAAGCAGACAGATTGTTTTTTACATCATTACAAAACAGTTTTATTAATCTCTTTACGGTTTCATTCTCTGAGTTGCCTGTAAAACTTTTTTTATCGGTAGAAGAACAAAAAATACAGACTGGGTTTTCACATTCTTTGGTTTCGCAATTACAGATAGATTCCTTGTAGTTGAAATCATTATCACCACATTTATCATGAATAGAAGTATGATTAAGGTCAAAGCCCAGAAAAATTATGATTAAAACAAGAAACGATGATATAGTTTTTGATATCATATTAAAAATATAAATATTATCAATTTTATATTCCATACCTGAATAAAAAAATGTATTACAAATTGCCTGTTACATTCAGATCAAGACTATAAATCAAGAAATTAGCTTATTGGGACAAAAAACTTCATTGCAGGCAATAATAAATGAGAGTGAATTGTTGGCACTTTTGTCATCACTTTTGTGTTAATATATGCCAATGATGATCCAGAAGGGTATATTTTATAAATATGAATACTCTTTTTGATTCATTGGATTATCGTCACTACCTCAAAAACCATTTTGATAAGATGCGGGAAGAAAAATCCTGGTATTCCTACCGTTTAATTGCTCAAAAACTCAAAATTGATCCGGGACAACTGGTTAAGATACTTCAGGGTCAGCGTCATATTTCGGAGCGCTTAATACCGGTTTTTTCTAGATATTTAGGCCTGGAAGGAAGAGAAGAAGAGTATTTTATTTGTCTTGTCCGTTTCAACAAGGCCAAAACAAGCAGTGAAACAAGCTTGTATTTTGAAAAATTAATGGAAATAAAGGATCTGGTTCTTCCAAAAGTAGAACCGGATCAAGACCGGTTTTATCACAAATGGTATCATTCTGTAATAAGGGTACTTTTGGCTTTTTATAAATTTGATGGTGATTACCAGAAGCTTGGAAGTCTCCTGTCTCCGTCAATATCTGCACGTGAGACTCAGGAATCAATAAAACTGCTTATTGACCTCGGTTTCTTGAAAAAAGATAATAATGATGAAATTTCATTAACAGATAAATTTATTACAGGGGGTGGAAACTGGCGAATGCTGGCAGTGCGGCATTTTCAGCAGCAGACTATCAAACTAAGTGAACGTTCTTTATTAAACGATCCTCCGGATATTCGGGATATTTCATCATTGACTATATCCATTCCGAAGAAAACACTGGAAGAGTTTCGCGAAATGGTTGCTGAATTTCGAAAAACTGTATTGAGGAGAGTAATGGAGATTCCCGAAGAACCTGACAGGGTATATCAGCTCAATCTTCAGTTAATACCTGTTGCACTGGTAGATAAAGATGGTCAAAGGAAAAATTCTGATGAAAATAAATAAATGGATCTATGGTTTTATTGTAGCAACTTTCTTAATTGCGGAATGCTCGTTCACAGATAACAGACTGGCAGGCACAGCAGGCTCGGAAACTGTAAACACTTATACACTTGTAGTTGTTGATAGCCAAAGACAACCGATACATGGTGCATCTGTTCGATTAATCGAAAATGATATGTGGCTGAAAAATGTTTGTGACAAGAAGGATGTATCCAGTTACAAGACTGTATCCGGTTCTGATGGAATTGTGAAAATTCCCTGTGACACCCTATCTGGAGATTTGAATCTGAATCTTTTGGTAGATTCTGGAAACAGATCAGCATATCTTCCATTTTATCGTTTTCTGGAAAGAAGTTCTGAAATCCAGGATACTATAGTTTTAAAAAAATCAGCACAATTATCAGGAACGCTGACTGTAAATGGGACTGTACCTGATAATATTTTATTGTCTGGTACGGATTATGTAACGGTTGTCAATAAGAGTGTGGGGGAATTCGATTTTATTGCTGTTGCTCCTGGTACTTATAAAATTATGGCTTCATCCAGTGATACACACAAAGTTTCATATGTTGGGGCCAGGGAAGTGGAGCTTTTGGAAGGTGATAATTACCAGATGCAAGTATCGACCGATTTTACTGGTGTATTAATTGATGATTTCGACAGGGAATTGAACCTTATGAATTATCTCAATTCCGGTAACTGGTATATAACCAAAGATGGTAATGTTTCTGTGGATTTTCCACCCGATCGGGATGAAGATACAATGTATATACCTCTTTCAAGTGCTGTTGTGAGTGATGGAGCGTATGAAGGAAAATCAGTTCATGTCGGGTATCGTGCCGGGAGCAATACGTATTACTATTTGATTGTAGGCGCGGAAATAAGTTCCAGGGATGCTGGCTTTTCTAACATCGATACCATTTCCTTTATGGCAAAAGGAAATGGTACCTTGAAAATACGACTGCATTGCAAAGAAAATAATAATCTGCCTGAGGCTATTCATTATGTCAATCTCGATACTGCATGGCAACGTTTTGCTGTTAATGTTGACCAGTTTACTATAAATGATCCTGAAAATCCCGATGCTGTATGGGACGATGTTAAAAACCGCATGAACTGGATTGCATTTCACCCGGAAGCTGATGGTACCGATTTTTGGCTTGATAATGTAAGAATGGAAGGTGTCACTTTAGGAGATTTGATAATACCTTAAGATCGGAAGTCAGGAACGCAGGGTTCCGGGACGGACTATTTTTTTGTGTTTTTTATAAAAAAGTAAAAAGATAGTCCGTCCCAAAAAAGAAAGTTGTTGGCAGTGGTGCCAACATTTTCTGTTCATTAAAAGAGTTTAAACAACTATCCTCCATATAAATTAATTATTATAGTTCACAGGCATTTATGTATTTGTGGAGGTATCAATGAATAAATTAATCACAATTTTATTTTTTTGTTTTATGATTTTAGAATCGAACAGTTTTGCAGACGGTTTTTCTGTTGATGGAACCAGGCTGATTGATGCCAACGGGAATGAGTTTGTGATGCGTGGTGTTAATTATGCCTACACCTGGTTTACTCAAACCATGAACCAGTCTCTTCCTGCGATTGCAAATGCGAATGCCAATACTGTAAGAATTGTGCTTTCCAATGGTGACCAATGGAATAAAACATCTGCGCAGGAGGTTACTAGCCTTATTAATAAATGTTCAGAATTAGAGATGATTGCTGTTCTTGAAGTGCATGATGCTACCGGGAAAGATGATGAACAATCATTGATTAAAGCAGCTAATTACTTTGTCGGTTTGAAAGATGTTATTTCTGGTAAAGAAGATCGTGTTATTGTTAATATAGCAAATGAATGGTATGGGAGCTGGGATACGAATCCCTGGGTAAGCGGTTATAAAAATGCAATAAAGGCAATTCGTGATGCAGGTTTGACTCATACAATTATGGTTGACTGTGCAGGATATGGACAGTACCCTAAATCTCTTCACGATGGAGGCCTGGAAGTTTTTAATTCCGATCCGCTTGCCAACACCATGTTTGCTATTCATATGTATGAATATGCCGGTTCTGATGCCCAAACAATAAAAAGCAATATTGACAAGACTCTGAATAAAGGTCTGGCACTCTGTATCGGTGAATTTGGATTCAAGCACTCCAATGGAGATGTGGATGAACAATATATACTTGATTACTGCAAAGAAAAAAACGTTGGATGGCTGGCATGGTCGTGGCATGGAAACAGTGGTGGTGTCGAGTATCTTGATTTGGCAAATGATGCTTCGGGATCTGGTTTATCGGATTGGGGTAATACTATAGTTAATGGTAGAAACGGATTGAAAGAGACATCCGAAATTTGTTCAATTTTTAAAGAAGTGCAGCAGAATCAACCTCCAGTGGTTTCAATTACTTCACCATCGGATGGGGAAAAATTTGATTCACCTGCATCTATTGAAATCACTGTAAATGCGTCTGATCCGGATGGGAATGTTACAAAAGTAGAGTTTTATAATGAAAATACAAAAATCGGTGAAGCGGCGAGCCGTCCATTTACATTTACCTGGGATAATGTTGATGAAGGGACGTATAAAATTTGTGCCAGGGCATATGATAATAAAGGAGAACCTTCCATATCTGATACAGTAACGGTTGTTGTAGAATATACAAACAATATTAAAAATTCAAAGTTGTCTGAATCTAAAAATAAGGATAATCAAATAGTGGAGTTATACGATTTAAAGGGTAGAATCCTCTACAGGTCTTCATTGCGCAAATATAATTCAATAAGCAGCCAATTGCTTCCGCAGGGAACCATAATTATGAAAATTATTAATGGTGGGCGTACAGTTCAAAGATCCAGTATTTTATTTGGACATTAGAATTTTATGTGTTATGAAATGCATTTTGAGCAAGTCCGTGTGCAGACTTGCTTTTTTATTACATGAACCGAACAGTTTTTTTACGCGAGTATTTTCGCGAACATTTACCTGACTGAGGAACGCAAGAAGCGAATTGACGACCTGCCGCAACCGGTTGTCCTGCAGGCAGACACGGTATAATTGGAATCTTACCGAAAACAGATTCGTTTTGGTAACTACAGCAGAAAAGTTGATAAGATTTTTTATTAACGCGATAATTGGTGAGCTGGATGGGTAGTTTCACATACAAAGATCGGATTAATTGCCAGATGTTGTTCTGGAGAAACATGATACGCGCCGCGGTCGAAGTTTGTATAAACATGTCAAATGAAACATAAAAAAAAGGAAGTGAAAACACTTCCTCTTTTAATAAATTGCATTAATTTATGTAGAATTATTTTCTTTTTCTTGAGAAGTATGCACCGGTAAGACTTACAAATCCAAGTAACAGGAAAGAGAGAGAAGTTGGTTCCGGTACATTGCTTGTTTGTACTATAAGGCTGATATTACCTTGGTATTTGCAATCAGCATCAATACCTGGACCTATCCATCCTTCTGAGGCATCCATAATACTCTTGACTGTAGCTACATCAAGAGATCTGTAGAGAGTGTCAGAAGTATAGTTTTCAAGGTGCTGCCATAAGCCATATCCACCATGTTCATTACTCCATCCACCATTGTCGTAAAGAATATACCCGTTTTGATTTATCCAATCAACGTAATAGTATTCCTCACCGTCTTTACTAAAATGCTCAGTCCAGGGTTTGCATTTCGCTGTTTTTACCCATGCGTTGTCATCATTGTCATCTGTGTAGCTTTCAAGATATGAACCTTCAACCCAACTAAATTCAGGTCTATCGGTGGCTATTTCGAAAAAGTTTGATGAGTGCTGCTCATTATCAACACCATCTTCAAATATTGTAACATGGTAAGGATCTGATCCACTCGGATTGTTTAATTGAAGCAGGCAAAGGTTTAGAATATCATCATCTTCTGGTTCCCTGAGATTTTGAACATCTGTTAATTTGAGAGTTGCGCTTTCAATGTTGTAGTTTCTACCTTCGTGTCTGGTATCCAAAATACTTTTAAGGTTAACACTGATAAGTGTAGCACTGGCATGATCCCATCCCTCCTTGGGAATTTCAAAATCAATTACTGAGTCTACTCTAAAAAGTTTATGAACGCAAAAAACACATAAAAAATCTTATAAAAGTTAATATTAAGCTTGACAATGAGTACGGTATTAATTATACTAAGTCTTTGATTTAAAATATTGTTACAAA
>JAAYEB010000325.1 GCA_012728995.1 Fibrobacter sp.
AAATAAAAGATGGTACCGTAGTACTAAAAGGCAGTGTTCAGTCGATTTCTGCTCGTGATGCAGCTGAAGCAGATGTCTGGCTGGTTAAAGATGTTAACTCGGTTGAAAATAATCTTGTAATTGAATTCCCTGAATCTTACAGTCGTCCGTCCGATCAGGCTATAAAGGAAAGTGTAAATAGATTAATGAATTGGGATCCGGATCTGTATCTTGAGCGAATTGATGTATTTGTTGAAAATGGGCGAGTTGTACTTGAAGGAGCTGTTAAAACATATGGCAACAAGATGCATGCACAACGGCTTGTTGGTTCAACCGGAGGAGTTATTGAGATATTAAACAGGCTTCTTGTGATTCCGTCCGAGGCATTATCCGATGAGGCGATAGGTCGCAATATAATTAGCAAGTTTAGCAATAATTCCATTATTGATATTAACTCAATTTATATTGAAGTTAAAAATGGGATGGTTACACTCTCGGGTATTGTAAAAAGCCGAAACGCATTTGAGATTGCAGAAGATATGGTAAGATATACTGATGGTGTAATTAAAATTGAAAACAAACTTGTAATTGCAAAAGACTGATTTTTTGTTAATATTTATTTCAGTTCGGGAGTGTAATGGACCACCTTAATGATTCTCAACGTAAACGCAGCCTGGCCGAAGCTCATCTGTTTGTGGCTGTCGCCAAGGCAGATATGGAAGTATCGGTTGAAGAAATTCTGGTTGCTGTATATCAGGCAAAAAAAAGTCAGAAAAAACTCGATTGGCTTAATGCAAACAGTACTATATGGAAATTTATTAAGGATGATATACATGAAATTTTTAATAATTCTGTTTATTCATCCTGGAATTCCTCAAAACATGTTGAAGAAGCGATAAAGATATTAAAGCAGGTAAAAAATGACGGTAATTGGGCTGTAAAGCTGACTGCAGATAAACTTGAAGATGGTCTTAAAGAATTAGCTTTTGTAGATGGTTATAACTTAAAGGAATCACAGCTTATAAAAGAAATAATAAGAAGGTTGAAAGAGTAGATGCAGATACCTATAAGCTTCAGTTAATCTTCTGATAAAGTTACAATAATACAATAAAAAGAACCGCTTTCGAAATCTGCTTTTGTAAAAATATCCGCTTGACTTGATGCTGAAAACTTTACCGGTTAACCAGTATAAAATCTAAATTTACAAAAGACCAGTTTAACATTTATGGTCAAGAATGGATTATATACATTGCAAAAAATCGTTTTCCAAGGCTATATTTATAATCAAATTGTGGGATCAGGCGGGGGAAGGCTTTTGAGAATCAGAAACTGGAAATGTCTGTTAATACTGCATTCAATTTGTTTGTGCTGTTTTGCTCAGGAAGATACACTTACACGGGCTCTTTGTAAGCACAATGAACAGATTGTTTCTGAAGTGGATGGAATCAGGGTTCAATACAAGATCCACGGATATACAATTAATGGTAAAACTGCTGGTGGTTATCTTCATAATAATCCGGCAAGTAATCCTTATTTCAAGCGGTACCAGGTATGCAAGACATCCGCATACATTTGTACAGGCTTAGGGTTCGGGGCAATAATTACAAACCTGGTAATAGGTAAAGGCACACCAGTAACTTTGGCTGGGATTGGACTTGCGGGTTTTGGTTTGTATATTAATTTCAGGGGAAATCACCTTTTCAGGGTAGCAATTTATGAGTATAACAAAAATATTTGCAGAATTAAATGAGCCTGTAGATTAAAAATCTGCAAACTGGGTTTCAGTTGCTGCATTCTCCCTGCATCTTTTTTGTTGAGATGGGTTACTCGTTTTTAAGTGCTCTGCTTTTAGATTTATTCCAAACAAGGTTTGAAAAAAATTAATTACACAAACCAAGAAGCGAATTACGTATAAATGGCCAACTGGTGTTATTATGTGCTGGTTTGGAATCGTTTATCTGCCAGAACTGCATTGATGCTCTTCTTGCTGCTTCACCGTCGGTATCATCACGATCTCCAATAACAACAATCTCACTTGGAGAGATATTCCATTTTTCTGCGATTTCAAGAAATGGTCTTGGTGATGGTTTCAATGCTCCAGCAGCCTCAGAAGAAGCGATGGTGTGAAAATTTTCAGGGTTTATGGAAAGATTTATTAAACGTTGTTGCACATGGTCAAAATCTGAAAGAACGGCAAGTTTAATATTGGAATTACGGAGATTTGTAAGCGTTTGATCAAGTTGGGGGCGGGAGTTACGTAAAAAACGCATTGTATTAGTAAAAGCAGGGTAAAAAGATTCAACAATCCAATTCAGAATTGTTTCTTCGGATGAATGTTCGGCTGCTGAGAGTTGTTTGCATATTTCAGAGAGCAAGTGATCTCTGGAGTTTAAATCTTTTCCAGCAAATTGATTGCGAATTTTTAGAAAACGAGGGAGTCTGAGGCAATATGGAAATACGGCAATTGTGATAAGTGGCCGCATATACCATTGCATCCGGTACAATGTACCATCAAGATCAAATATTAATCCTTTAATTGAATTGAAATTCTTACTCATAACTTAGAGCTGCACTCTCTTGCTGCACAGTAAAGATTGTTGAACAGTTTTTCGATTGTATTGAAAGGCAGTGACGAGAAGGCTATTCTTATAATATCACCTTGAGCGATAATACCAGTGCTGTATTTATCCAGCAGTAATTTTCTTACATTCTCCGTATTGCTGTTTAATAATTTTACGCACATAAAATATCCAGAATTGAACGGAAGAGCAGTGAAAAACTGTTTGTATTCGGGATGATTATTTATAATTTCACATAGTTTTTGATATCGTTTTTTTAATATCTGGTATTTTTCATTTTTTTCGTTTTGGTATTTTTCACTGGAATAAGCAAATAAAAGAAGTGATTGTGCAATATTGGATGCATTAGAGATATTTCCCCTTATTGCGCCTGCCAGTTTTGCTTCAAGTGCACGATAAAGTTTTTCGGAGCCATTTGCAGTTCCAAAAGTTATGAACCCGACCCTGAAACCCCAGACGTAATCCTCTTTAGTTGGACCGTCAAATTTTATCGCGAGAATATTTTTATGAGCATCTGCGAGAAGTGAAAATATTGATTCCTTCAAAATACCATTTTCAAAAACCAGACCGAAATAAGCGTCATCAATAAATGTTACAATTTCATTACCTTTGTCAGCTGCTTCAATCAAAACATCTTTGATTTGACGGGCTTCATTATTGGTTACCGTATACCCGGTTGGGTTGTTGGGAAAATTAAGAATAATTATTTTTTTCCCTATTCCTCCTTCATAGATTTTTTCTCTAAGTCCTTCAACGTTAAAGCCTGATTCAGAAGTGAACAGGGGAAATGTTTTGATTACCCCGTTGTAACCATGTTTGAATATAAGATCATAATTCTCCCAATAGTAATTGGGAGAAATAATAGAATCATTTTCATTAATAAAAAGGTATCCTGCCATGGACAGACCGTGTGTCAGTGCGCTTGTAACAACAGGAAGGCTGAAAGATTTACCGTCTAACGAAGGATTTTTTTTGGTGAGGACATTTTTCCATGCAGAGCGTATCTCTTCACGTCCATAGCTGGATGCATACGAGAAGCCTTCTTTTTCTTTAAGCAGGACTAATGAATCAATTGATTCCAGTACCATCGGTGATCCGTTATCCTCAAGGGCTGTTCCGATAGTTGCATTAATTTCTTTGCCTTTTGCCTCTGCGGATTGGGATAATATTCCCAGTTTCGGGAAAAAAACCGATTTTCCTTTGTTTGAAAGAAGCTTTAGCACTGTCGGATTTTCCAACTGAATAATAGAGTTCAGTTCTTTTGCCTGTGGATCAAAACTCATCATAACTCCTTAATGGCCTATCACAAAAACAGCCAAAAAACAGCATCGTAGATGTTGTTTTTTGGCCGTTCTTATTTTTTAGTATATATCGCACAATTACCGGTTTTGAAATATAGTTTCAAGTGCTGATTTGTGTCAAAAGAAAAACTGATTTTTTGCATTCTCATCACAATTTTCTGATAATTCTCTTTGCGTGTTATCAAAATGCACGGGGAACGAAAAGAGGAAGAGGAAAAATGATTAATCTGCTTGTTTTTAAATCAGGCAGAGCGATTTCGGTTAATAGAAAAAATGCAAAATCTTCTTAAACCATAAGTGAAAAGAGTATATAATTTTTAAAAAGGAGGAAATATCAAGATCGTTTTTTTTAACCAGGGATATCTGGTACAAAAGGAACCTATAGCTTCATTAAAAAAGCTACCAGGTTTACAGCTTATAATCCTGGATATTGTTTCACATCCGGATTCAACTCAGGCGCAATGTGCTGTTGATGTGCTTAAGAAACTGAAATGCCAGATGGTGTTTACAATAAACGAAATGGGTATTGACACAGAAGGAATAATTCATGATTACATTAAAAAAAATAACCTGATTTATATCAACTGGTGTGTTGATGATCCGTTTTATGAAGAGATCATGTTGAAAAAAAAATCTCGTAAGTATTCCGGAAGAATAGATTTTGTCTCAGATAATGACTATGTAGATAAAATGAGATCTGCTGGTTTCAAGGCTTTTTTCATGCCGCTTGCGACCGATCCTGGTATTTACTATCCGATGAATCTGAAAAAAGAGGTTCAGGCTGCATTTGTTGGGAATTCGTATCTTAAACAGATTGATGTATATACAAAAGGATTTGAGACGCTTTTTGATGAAATGTTTCCCTATCTTGTTAAAATTATTTACCTGTATAGAACGAATACTGAACTTGACATTGAATATATGTTGTTTGAAAAGATCTCATCACTGAATATTTCGCCGGATATAAAAATAAGAAAGGCAGTATTTGTTTTTAAACATCTTGCAAGCTACATGCACCGGAAAGAGACTGTTAAGCAACTGGTAAAATCAATTGATGGTTTCCAGGTGTTTGGTGATTCAGGCTGGTTGAGAGAAATTGATAAACAAAAGCTGGGCAGGGTTGCCTATGGAGATACGCTCAGGGAATTATACAACAGGACTGCTGTTAATATAGATATTAACCGTATAGTTATCCGCAATGGTTTTACTCAGAGGGTTTTTGATGCCCTGGCGTGCAATTCATTTATAATTACAAACGAAAAGCGTATCGTAAAAGAATTTTTTGAATCAGAAGGAACAAAAAGGGAACTGGTAACATTCAGGTTTGCCGAGGAATTAAAGGATCTTGTAAATTATTATTTGAAGCACGAAACGGAACGTGAGCTGATTTCCAAAAGAGGTTACCAAAAGGTTAAGTCGATGCATACATACGATCACAGGATATCAGAAATGTTCAAGATTATTTCTAAAGAATTATAGGTTGTTAGATAAAAGAAGAAAAAAGTAAAATTTGTATTTCGGAAAGAAATGCAGAAATCCAATAATATGCGTTGTAAAAAAAATATTATTAAACAGAGTATAACTAAAATCCCGACTTTCCCATCAAACATTCACGCTATGGCACTTCTGTTGCTCTTTTTATAAGGTGAATGCTTCCGCTCACCAGTATAAATTGCACAGGACGTTGCCATGAAGCTGATAGTAAGTTTTGCCAGCCTTATTACTGTAATGTTCACCACATGTTTACTCATGTATGTGATTTCCTTTGACAGCAAGAGTTTCCAAAGTATATCACCAGATGTTACTATCAGAATGGAAGCCAGAGACAGTATTCCTGTGTTTTCGTCAAGAGAAATCACTGTTGATGCGTGTGGAATTGATCAGATTGATTATCTGGTCCTTACATCTGAAAACAACTGGTTATGGGAAAGTCCCGATTCCATTATAAACAAAGGTAAATTAAGAGAAAAAATGCCACTGTCCTTTACGGTTTCTTTTTCTGATACGGGATGGAAATATATTCAGTGCGTTATTCAACTTACATCTGGTGAAAGTGTAATCAGATCAGTACAGGTTTATGTCTATTCACCACTTTTGCCAAAGGTTATAGAGTGTAGTGGTGATACAATCCTGTTTTATACACCTGCTGTTGAGGATAACGTTAGTTATGTCTGGGAATTCAGGGGTGGACCAGTGATATATACCAATTTGGCGCAATCCCGAATTCAATTAAAACAGAAATTGCCGCCAGAAGGGAGACTTTATGTAAAAATAGACGGTGTTGTTTCGCCTTCAATACCTTTCCAGCTCCAAAGTTATTAATTCAGGGATAATATCAATGCATGATACCAGAGTGTTTCTGGGTACCTGTGGCTTTACATACAATCATTGGAAACCTGTATTCTATCCTCTTCATCTTCCTAAAAGCAAGTGGTTTGAATATTATGCAAAGTGGTTTAATTCTGTAGAGATTAATGCATCTTTTCATCGTATCCCCACAATAAAAACGGTTCAGGGATGGGAAAGGCGAGCTCCACAAGATTTTTGTTTTGCTGTAAAAATGTCCAGGCTAATAACACACGTAAGAAAACTGAAAAATTGTGAAAAGGAAATTAACTGGTATTTTTCAGTTTTTGAGCCTCTTAGAAAAAAAATCGGTGCAGTTTTGATTCAGTTGCCACCAACTATGAAATATAATCCCGATCGTCTTCATACCTTTTTTCATTTTCTTCCGAAAATATATCACTTTGCTTTTGAATTCAGAAACAGGGAATGGTACAGAGAGGAAACTTACCAGTTATTAAAGGATAACGATTATTCATTTTGCATTCATGACATGGGGGAACTTAAAACAGACCGGATTATAACTTCAGATACTGTATATGTAAGATTTCACGGATTTGACTCCCTTTACGGTGGCAATTACAGGATTGAAATTCTTGAAAACTGGGCTAAATGGATCAGGGAGTGTGTAAAATCTGGTAAAACTGTTTTTGCTTTTTTTAATAACGATATCGGGGGATTTGCTGTAAAAAACTGTTTGACACTGAAAAAACTGGTAGATGGAATATAGCTGTTTGTTGAAACGTTGCGTGTAGTAATTTTACACACAACGCCACAACACAGTATATAATTACATTTGTCTGGACAGTGTCTGCAGTCTTTTTATCCGCTCTTCCATGGGTGGGTGTGTGCTGAACAGTGAAGAGAATCCGCCTTTAAACGGATTGACAATAAAAAGATGAGCTGTTGAAGGTTCTCCACTCCTAAGCGGCATTATTTGTGCGCCTTTTTGCAGTTTTGCCAGTGCATTGGCCAGTGCCAGAGGCTTTCCTGACATTTGGGCACCCTTTTCATCTGCAGCATACTCTCTTGAACGTGAAATCGCCATCTGAATCATCATTGCTGCCAGAGGAGCAAGAATTGCCATTGCAAGTGCTCCGAACACGCCTCCGCTTCGATTGTCATCACTTCCCCGCATTCCACCACCCCAGATTGCAGACCACTTTACTATATGTGCAATCCAGGTTATAGCTCCCGCAATAGTTGCAGCTATTGTGCTTGTCAGGGTGTCCCGATTGCGTACATGTGCAAGTTCATGCGCCATAACACCCTCCAGTTCGTCTTCATTTAATATTCCGAGAATTCCTGATGTCGCGGCAACAGAGGCATGTTCGGGACTGCGGCCAGTAGCAAATGCATTTGGTGATTCGGAATTTATCAGGTATACTCTGGGCATCGGCATCTGATTTTTTTCTGTAAGTCTTTTAACAATTCTGTAAAGCTTGGGAACATCAGATTCGCTGACTTCCTGTGCTCTGTACATACTGAGTACTATTTTATCGGAGTACCAGTAACTGATAAAATTCATTGATCCTGCAATTATCAGAGCAATAAATGCACCCTGTGAGCCGCCTAACATATTACCGAAAACAACCAGTAAACCTGTAAGAGTTGCAAGAAGGACAGTTGTTTTCATTGTGTTCATTTTGACTCCTTGAAGTAAGTACTACCAAGTTATTTCTTAAATTTGTATTTCCCCTGTCATGTGGGGATTTATTACCAAGTCTGGATAGTAATGATCTCTTTTTACCTGTTTATATCTGATGTGTCGGCAACTACGCTGCACGCTCAATACCCTAAGAGGGCGATAGTGTTCTTCAGAGTACCGAATCCTGGCGCTAATGCACCCGAAAGGACAGGGATGTTACCATCCAACTTAAAATAATATACGTACATCAATACATGAATATTGCAAAATGTATACACGGTTAAGCAGTGAAAACAAGGTTATTTATAGGGGAATCGCTCCCAGGTTTTATCCACGAATTCCTTGAATTCTTTTTCGAATCTGGATCTGGGAAACCGTTGTGCGTTTTTGCGGATTTGTTCAGGATCAAAAGTATCTTCGGTTTTGATAAATTTTTTAATTACTTCGATCAGGTTTTCCGTATTTTGTTTATGGAAAAATAGGCCGGTTTTGTTTTCGATAACAGTTTCCAGCGTACCACCTCTTCCATAGGCAAGTACAGGTAATCCTGATGCCTGTGCTTCTACATTTACAATACCGAAATCTTCTTCAGCAGAAAAGATAAATGCACGTGCATTGCTCAATAATGTTTCTACTTCATATGCCGGTAAATATCCTGTAAATGTAATTGTAGGTCCTGCGATTTTTTTGAGGTTTTTCATATCAGGTCCGTCTCCGACAACAACCAGCGGGAGTTTGAGTTTGTTACAGGCTTTGATTGTTAAATCAATCCTTTTGTATGATACAAGTCGTGAGATTGTTATAAAGTAGTTATCTTTATGGTTTCCTATGCGGAACCTTTCAACATCAACAGGCGGATAAATTACTTTTGCTTTTCTGTTGTAACATTTCTGGATTCTGTGAGCTATATATTCGCTATTGGCAATAAATTCGTTAACCCGGTTTGAAGATATCAAGTCCCAGATTCTTATATAATGAAAAATGGAGCGCACGATGAGACTTTTAATGCCTTGAGAAATTCCTGCTGCTTCCAGGTATTCAAATGTAAGGTCCCAGATGTAACGCATGGGGGAGTGACAGTAGCAGATATGAAGCTGGTCGGAGGAGTTTAAAACACCTTTTGCTACAGCATACGATGAAGAGATAATAAGCTTATGTTCTCTGAGATCAAACTGCTCAACAGACATCGGGAAAAACGGTAAAAAGAAACGGTGATGATTTCTGCTGAATGGAATTTTCTGAAGGGTAGAAGTCTTGATCGGGACATTTTCCCATTCAGTGTTTTTCATCTGCTTTCTATCGTGGAAAAGTGTGTAGATTGTTCCCGGATAGAGTTTGTAGATTGATTTTAAAACGCTTTCAGCTCCGGCAAGAGTAACAAGCCATTCATGAATAATTGCAGTTCGAATCATTAGAGCAGATTATATAATTTTTGTAATTGAATGAGTATAGTTTTAGAGGAGTACAACGCTTTTTATGGATTAATTCAATTTTGTGTATTAAAAAAAAGTGCATAAAAGCGGATAAAGTTTTATATTAGTGTGTTATTTATAAATCCAGATTGAATGGAGTATTTTAATGTATCGTCCTCAGATAAAGGTATGCGATTGCACAATTCGTGATGGCGGATTAATGAACAATTCTCATTTCTCTGTAGAAACAGTCAGAAAGGTGTTTCAGGCTTGTTGTGCCGCTGGTATTGATATCGTTGAACTTGGGTATCGTAACAGCAAAAACATGTTTTCTCCCGAAAAATATGGTGCCTGGCGTTTTTGTGATGAAGAGATGTTGAGAAAAGTTGTTGGCGATCAGAAAAATCCTGATGTAAAAATTGCGGTTATGCAGGATGCGCACAAAGCTGATGCTGTAGATATATTACCAAAATCCGAGAGTGTTGTAGATATTATCAGAGTAGCTACTTATGTGAAAGATATTGATAAAGCGATTGCTTTAGCAAATAGTGCAACAGAAAAAGGATATGAAGCTACGATTAATATAATGGCAATTTCACACTGTCTGGAAAGAGAACTTGATGAGGCTTTAGCGCAGATAGAAAATGAAACATCGGTAATTGCCTGTTATATTGTTGACAGTTTTGGATCGCTGTATTCAGAAGATGTCGATTATCTGGTAAACAAATACAGCCGCTATCTGAAGTCCAAAGAGATAGGTGCACATTTTCATAATCAGCAACAATTGGCTTACGCAAATACGATAGAAGCAATAATCAAAAATTCAAATTACCTGGATGGAACACTGTTTGGATTAGGACGTGCTGCAGGAAATTGCCCGACAGAACTGCTGATCGGGTTCCTTAAAAATCCAAAATATGATGTAAGGCCGCTTCTGGGTATTATCGGATCAGAAATATTGCCCATGCAAAAGCAGATTACCTGGGGATATAATATTCCTTATATGCTTTCAGGAATGTTGAATATTCATCCTAAAGAAGCGCTTGCACTTATGGATTTGCCAGATGACGATCCGCTCAAGACCGATTTTGTTGGTTTTTATGAGACTATAACTGCAGAAACCGATTCCTGATCGTTTTTACATGAGGTGACGCAGAGCCCAGACAAGCTTTGGAAAATTTCCCAAACTTGCCCGGAAAATTTTGGACATGGTTAGATCCTTTTGAGGTAATGATGAAAGGATTTTTGCTCCACGATTGTAATCTTCATCGGGAATCGAAACAAGTGTGCTTTTTACTTTAGCTAATTTTATATGACGTTTGCCTTTTACTTTTAGCCAGGCTGCTTCATATTTTCTGCAAATAGATAGAATTTGCGAATTACTCGTTGCATTAACCATTTCTAAAGCGTATTGTCCGGCGAGTTTTCCGGATAAAAGGGCTTCTGCAATTCCGGCACGGGATATAGGGTTTATAGTACTGGCAGCATCACCGGTTTTAATAAGTCGAGGTCCAGTCAATGATACTTTTTTGTTCGTACAAGGAATTGAGCCGGCAAATCTTTTGATAATTTTGACTCCAGGATAATATCTGTTGATAAATGAATCAAGAAGTGTTTTGAGATTGTGATTTGCACAAAACTGTTTTCCGATAACTATTCCGATATTGGCACCATTTGTTCCTCTCGGGAAAACCCATGCATATCCTCCTGGTGCAAAATTTCCCCCTAAATAGATATGTATCATGTCTTGTTTCTGATCTATCTGTTCAACCCATGCAAAATAAGCTGGTTCCAGATCTAGAGGTTTGCAGGAGATGTTTTCTTTTTTTCCAAAACATTCGATTGGTCCCGATGCATCGATAACAGTCTTTGCCTTGACAGACGTATTGTTTTGAAAATGAATTGTACGAAAATGATAATTGCAGGGTAAAATATCAGTAACTTTTTGTCCAAAAAGGCATTTAACTCCATTTCGCTCAAGGTTATATGCCAGGTCTTTTTGCATTTTTGTGCGATCAATTATATAACCACCAGATTTGTCTGTATAGGTAACAGTACTGTCGTTTGGGGCATGAAAGCATGCAGAGTGAATTTCCTGACGAATCCAGGAGGGGTCTACAGAGATAGAGTTGTGAAATCCAAGTTTGCCGATACCTTCAGCACATGGTATCGGTTTTTCCCATGGAATAGTTTTATCTACGAGCAGGATAGATAGTTTTTGGGAGTTATTAATCAGGTTCATGCCGGCATTAAGTCCGGCCGGCCCTGCGCCTATGATGACAATATCGTACTGTTTTTCGAGACTGGATTTGGTCATCTTGTTTTTCTAACTAAATGAGATTACAGAATAAAATGCATCATAATATAAAATAAGGAATCATGAATTGGAATCGCATAAATTATATTAAATTTTCAGTTAAATTGCGCCCTTAGCTCAATGGATAGAGCATCTGGCTTCGGACCAGAGGGTTGGGGGTTCGACTCCCTCAGGGCGTACCAAATATCAGCCTTGAAATTGCTCAAATTCTTCAAGAAACGGCAATTTCAGGGCTTTTTTTATTCGCTTTCACATTAGCCATATATAAAAAAAAGAGCAACCTGAAGCTGCTCTTTTTAATTACATTTTTTTATTTTATCTGTTTATTTCTTTTTTTTCGGTTCCTCATCATTGAAATAAGGATTATCCGGATCCAGCTCTTTAGCTTTGGCAAGATGTGTTTTGTACAGGTCGTCTCTTTTTTGTACTTTATATAATCTTGCAAGACCGAATTGTGCAAGAGCCATTTTGGGATCTACCTCAAGTGCTTTTTTAAAATAGTTTTCAGCTCTGTCGTACTCTTTTAAAGAGAGATGA
>JAAYEB010000326.1 GCA_012728995.1 Fibrobacter sp.
ATGCGATCTATGCATCGGAACATCTTCAAATGGTTGATACTCCTGAAGATCATTATTGTACAGTATTCGGCCAGTATGTTCTTTCTCCGCGTATTTTTGATTTTCTTGAAGAACATATAACCTGCAACATTCGGGAAAAAGGTGAATTCCAGCTTACCTCGTGCCTTGATCGGCTCCGTCGTGAAGAAGGTTTTATGGGATACCTGATGCAAGGTAAACGGTTTGATATAGGTTTACCATTAGCTTATTTGCAAACACTTGTTGATTTTGCAAAATAAGTTTATGAGAGATTGAACAATACATAAAAGACATTTGTCGGGTCAGAAATCTCTGGACAGTAGTAAAGAATATACAGGGTTAAAGATCGGCATTTACGCGCTCCCCTATTGCAGCTCTTGGAAATATCCTTTTGATAATTTTCATCATTATATTCGCCAAGCGTACACGACTCGAAAATCCACTTGATGTGATGGCTGTGTTTCAAGGCTAAGAGCCTGCTCCTGAATTTGTCAACGGATCAGTAGCGTCTTTTTGTTCAGGGTTAATCCTTTGGCATTCGCCCTTGTTATGTAAATGCCATTAGGCATGCTCCGGGAATAGCAGCCAATCTCACGCCCCTGGCAGTCAAAAATTCTCAGGCGGCCATTTTGCAGTTTCTCCCCGGACAGGGATGCGGTGAGCGTGGAACGGAGCTGATTGGGAAAAACATGGAGCACCGGAGGTTTTTTTACCTTTACTGAAACTGCTGTGTGAGTATGTGTCAGGCCATTCTTGACCGCAGTCATAAGCGGATGATTGCCAGGTGCAAGATAATCCTGGGAGATTTCCCATATAATGGCACCACCGACTCCTGAGGTGTCAAGATAACCCATGCGCGCAGCGATCGCCCTTTCATCGGTGTACGAGACAAAGCAATCATTCGCGGAACCAGTATCGTCAATGCTCAAATAGGATGCCTCGGCCACAGAATCATATTGGTAGTATTCAGCCTTATAGTATGATGACATAATGGTCCGGTAAGCAACATCGTTGCTTAACGATGGAACCGATGTCCACATCTGATAAAGATCGTAAGTCCCTCCGGTCCAAACATCGCCATGGAAACCAATGCCAATGCCCAGTTTTGACTTGGGAATTCCGGCTGCATTCCATAGCTCAATATAGTGTTGTGCTGAAGGTAAAGGCCGGGAAGGATCGTCGGGAAAACCATGAGTGCCGCTGAAAAGGGCAGATCCATGCCAGGTGAGCCATCCCTCCCAGGGACCAGACATTACGTAAGTCATCAGGTTGATTTGATCGAACTCATCTTTAATTGAGTTGTATATGTACCGGATAGCCGGATCCCAATAATCTTCAGCCGCAGCCGCAGTTAGCAGCAGAGATGGCGAGATACTGTCTAACGCAGTTCGCAGTTCGCGAATGAACGCCTTAAACTGTGTTGAGTCAGAAGAGAGAAGAGGCTCCCAGTCGATGTCAATGCCATCATAGCCGTAAGTGGTAAGCTTGTCAAGTATATTGTTGATAAACGTGGTACGCACTCCGTTTCGGGTAGCCCCGCGGAAACCAGTCTCAGTATTAGCAGAACCAATACAGAGAATGACTTTTTTAGAAGCATTGTGTGCTGCCGCCACCATCGCATTGCAATGACTGGCAGACATGCCGAAATCGTCCTGTAGCGTTCCGTCTATCTTTGGCAGAAATGAGAAGTGAATCAGATGGGTGAGAGCGCCAAATTCAATGTTGACGGGGGGTAGAGTATTCTGGGCCCACGCCGGGTAATAACCAGAAACCCAGAAATTCGGCTCGGCCTTGGGAGCTGTATAAAAGAAAAACAGCAAAACATATAAGAAGTATTCCTTTATTGTATATCTCATAAAAATAAACCTTTTTTTGGTTAGACCCCGATTGGCTGACAGGTAGTTTGATTATTTTTTGACAGAAGAAATATAATACCAAATAGTATACGGAAGCAATCTGTTTGGCGGATTATTATATACTTTTAGCACACTACCGTCTAATAAACAACGAAGGCATTATTTTAACTCAGCGTAAAATTTGCTGGAACATACGGAGCGCGACTCCAGGTTCCTAACCAGTATCTTGTTGAATCGGAAGCCGATAGTGTAAACACATCATATGAATTCAATACTATTCAGGAAACGAAAAACGCGGGGAATATAAAATGAAATAACTGTAACTCTCTAAATGGATTACCAACTGATAAACAATCTCTGGCACTTCTTGAATGTTTTAATTTAAATATATTTAAGAAAGTATTAAAATAACTATTTTAGAAAATTCATAGTCATCTCCCTTTCCTGTTTGTAGATTAATAAATATTGGGGAAAAAATAATAACGTATAAACACTGTATTGAACAATTCAGTACAAGGCAAAGCAATGCAATACCTTATTAAACTTTTTTTGTACGCCATAGGAACAGGCTTAATTTTTGCTTAATAGAAATTCCTTGATGTTATATGTGAACACCATTTAGTTCAGGATTTAAAATGAGAGACGAAACAAAAGGAATGCCCCGGGAACATGTCCTTGAAATTATTAGTGCTGTTTTACTATCATTAGCAACAGTCGCTTCCGCCTGGAGTGCGTATCAGGCAACCAGATGGAGCGGGGTTCAGGCTATTAAATTCAGTGAAGCATCTGCTATAAGAACCGAAGCTACCAGAAAAACAAACATAGCAGCTCAATTAGTAGGGGTTGACGTAGGGATGTTTGTGCAGTATGCTACAGCCATAACACAAAATAATAAAATGTTAGCTGATTTTCTTTTTCAGCGGTTTCGCCCGGAATTTAAGAAAGCAGTTGAGAAATGGTTAAATACAAAACCACTTAAAAATTCCAATGCTCCTGCATCACCGTTTAAAATGAAAGAATACTCAATCAAAGAAATGCAAGAATCGCAAAAACTAATTTCCAAAGCACAACAATCTTTTGAAAAGGCCAAGAATGCAAATCAGACTGGTGATAATTATGTACTACTCACTGTCCTTTTCGCGTCAGTTCTTTTCTTCGCCGGAGTAGGAACAAAGTTTCAACTTTTTAAACTAAAGGTAATTATGCTTTCCTTTGGACTCATTATTTTTACAATTGCATTAATGGTATTATTTTCATTTCCTGTACACTAAATTCTGCCATTTTGTCAGTATTAATTTAATGAGAAAAAGCCTGACCAGATGGTCCGCCAACCTGTTTCATAGTATATGGCATAACTATTAACACCATACCCTGTATCAGTATTTCCACTCCTACAAAAATTCCGATTAGCCAAAATGAAATTTCAGGCCACCCTGCAATAACCCATATTCCCAACAATAAGGAGATAATTCCTCCTAACATTGTCACCCCCCACTGTGACTGACGTTCAATCGGAGATGCAATTGTTCTGAAAAGTCCACTTGATATCAGGTAAACTGAGATCAGAAAGGTAATAATTCCAACTGTAATTGCAGGACGGGAAAGAATTAAAACACCTATAACAACAGATAAGATACCATTAAAAAGATTCCAGTTGGATTCTTTCTGATAACGGATTGTAAGCGTATGTACTATATCGAATCCACCCCTTATAATAAGTACTATCCCCAAAAAAGCAATAGAAAAAAGTGTAGTTACCGGAGATATGGCTATTGTCATAAGGCCCAGCAGAACCATTAGTATTCCCAGTATGAGACTCCAATTTTTAAAAGTTGAATACCGGGTGCGATATGCTGAAGTATTTTCCATAAAATATTCCTTTCATTTTTATTTCAATTCAATGTTTGTTTACCTTTATGTTAATTCCTTAACCTCAATAGTTGTAAAACAACATATTTTGTGCCAATAACAAAACTTGATTTATAACCTGAACCAGACCTTTAATATTCCAGTTGTGCTGAATCTGATTCAAAAATGAGCCCGCCTGGGACCGGCAGTTATTGTGGGTGGATGGCGTTTGGACAATTATGGCTGTTTTGGGAAGCAACTCTTCTGGAAACTATCCTTTCCGAATTGATCTATCGATTCACACCTTCAAAAGGTGGAAAAGCACTATCAACAAATGGAAAATTAGAACCTGATTCACTCGGAGAACGTACACGCTCAATATTTAATCTGATATTACCTATTGATGCCATACATATTTCCCTTCATAAAATTTTAAACATCACTACTCCCATAAAAATCTAGACGAGTTTCAGTACCCCTTTTAGCTGAAATTTCCTGTAAATGTTTTTTTAACCACAATAAAGCAATCAATTCATGATAACCTGAACTGATATCAAAACTCTTACAAGAAATGTACTTTTACCTGTTATCCTTTTTTGTAATTATCATGAAGCAGATTTTGTATTAAGGAAACAGTTGTTTTCAAATGTTTTATAAGTGTTCAATTGCAAGATTTATACCAGATATTTTTTCAAACCTTTTAATTACCATATCTGTAACATAAAGTAAAAATGCTTCAACCCGGTAAAATCGCTTTGGTGCAAACCTTTTCAGGAAAGGTATTAAGATACAGAGATACCGATTCTACAATTTATATCAGTATCTCTGTGAGCACTATGACGTTAGATATCTGGAAAATTACCTGGCTGTGAGAAGTCCCAGTCGGTAAGGAAGTAATTCGTAACTTCCACCCGAGCCTGGAGCCTTTCCTTGATATATAAACTTCAGATCACATAAATCCAACTCCTGGGTCTGATCGGGATTTTCCCGCAAAAGTTCTCCATGACTCACATCATCACTCCAGTCGGTAACACCTGGAGCAAATGTTACATTATTGGTTCGAGCAAACGGATTTGACTGGCCTACCATATAGTCCTGCCAGGCACCCTCAATCCCGTTTGAAGTCCAGGCGCTAAAGTAACGTCCTGTAGACCCCATCCCTTCAACAAGGTGCAGGTAAGTATTTTCAGTTCCTTTTATTTTATAATGAGAGCTGCCTTCGAATATTATATCTGTACCAAGCGATTTTACTACAACGGGTGCACCGAATCCGTTAGGAAAGTTTTCAAGTGAAGTTTTTGCACGATACACTTTACCATCATCACCGGTAAAGAACAGGTAGAAGTTATCGGAATCTGCAACTGGCCAGTAGTCAATTGGAAGATTCGGACTGTTTGGTATACCACCAGAATAAAACCGTCTCGGAGATGACCATGAATATGGATCATCTGGAGTAGCAGTTGTGGAATAAGCAGGATCCTGCTGCTGCCAGATCAGATACCAGAGATTTTGCGGTGCGTAATAGAACAATTCCGGGGCACACTTGTAACCGCTGAAACCAGGTACCTGGTCCATAAATATCGGGTCCGCTGCAGCAGCCTGTGAGAAATCACTGAACTGTATGAACTGCATATTCCATGTAGATGTTGAAGTATTATAAACTGTGCAGTATATCAGGTATTTATCATTATACTTCTGGATTGTTGGATCCTTCACTGAAACAATCCTGTGAGAGGCATCCGGCTTTATATCAACAAGAATACCTGATGATTCCCAATTTAATTTGGTTGGTAAAGAACAAACCTCCTCATCTTGTGCCATAAATACTGCTACATCTGTCATATTTTCCGAAGTCATGGAAAAACTTGTATCTCGGTAGTCAGTTTTACTGAATAATAGAGTTGGATAAGTTGTAACCTGCGATATACTGGTTACGGCTGCTTTTTTTGCTGTACTTCGTGAGAACTCCATGCTTAAACCATCCAGGTTCAAACCAACAGAATAACATTCAAATCCCTTCGAATGCCGGATCTGAAGAAAAACAATTCCCGGACTTAGTTTCGGTGGAAACGCAACTTTCGCGACTCCTTGAACGGACACAGCATTAGCTGCCCACAAGGTACGTCCTGAACAATCTATTAACGAGAATTTAAACAAATCATCGTGAGTAGATCTTACAAGAAAATAACCTTTAACTGCTTTTACGGAATATAAGCTGGATCTATCGGATCTTACAAAATCAATTGATGAAGTGGGTGCTTCCAAAATGAATCTGCCATTGTTATCAGTTATTGTAGAATATTTTACAGAATCTCTTACTTTAACAGAAACTCCTTCCAAAGCAGTTCCTGACGTGTCTTTTACAGTACCGGAAATGTACCATCCGTATGTATCCATATTAAATATTACAAGAAGGACAACCATGGTAAATATTATGTATTTATTGCGCGAGACACACTGTTTTGTTTTCATGAGTCATCCTCCTGTATATAAAATTGTAATCGTTTCACTTAAATCATACTTTAATTAATTTAATCTAATTACTGTCTGTATTTATACTTTTTAAACAATCTTGACTGAAATATTTATTCTACATAAAGATCATTGTTTCTATAATAAATATAATCAATAAAACTTAATCTGGAATGTATAGACGATAAAAATCGTTGAAAATTGCTTCAACGGTCATTTGATAAAATACTTGTCTCTGGAAATCAGATTATTTTTATAACGCAATTACAAATACCTGTTTGCATGAACCCAACTACCTGAAAACAGGCAACGAATTTATTTATCTCACATTAAGATAATTATATAAGATTTTATTGTAATTCTCTTTTATATTTTATTTTTTTTGCAGCTTGAATAGCCATTAGAACATTTCTTTATATTTAAGTTCAACGGTTTAAATCTTAAATCCTTTGTATGAACAAGCTGAACAATATAATACAACCTTTTTTCGAATAATATTTGTTTTTCCAGATTATCTCTGATACCATAAATGTAACTTCGCAATTCAAAACCCGTGGTAACGGCTATGGAAGACAAAATGGGGAGCAACTTGCTGTCGATCCAAATAATCCAGATATTCTTTTTTGCGGAACCCGTAAGGACGGATTGTTGAAAAACACAATTGGGAGAAGACTCGGGAGTGTTGGAACAAGGTGAACACTCCTGAACCCCTGGTAAAATTAGTATTTTTACCATTTATCTTAAACTCTAATTACAGGCCTGCTCTTTGTGGACAGTATTAAACCGATTGTCAGAATATCAGTTCGAAACCTTGTAGAATTTATCCTTCGCAGTGGTGATATCGATTCGGGTTTCTGTGGCCCTAAAA
>JAAYEB010000327.1 GCA_012728995.1 Fibrobacter sp.
AGAATCAAAACAAGCAAGTCTGGTTTGATTCCATAAATTGATATTACCGGAACTACAGTAGTCTGCAGTATAAAAGCCAGAATAAAAAATACGATCCATCTTATAATTGATTTAATCATTATTAAACTCTAAGGAATCAAATTCAGACCTGAAAGCAGACCATTGAGGTGATAAACGCATGATAAATACTTCCTCAATGTGTTCAAAATCTACACTTAATTTTAAATAGACCCTTTTAAACAGCGGACTGTTACTCTCTGTGACGTGAGAAACAACACCAACCTGTAATCCCCGAGGGTAAATGCCGCCTAATCCGGCAGTGATTACAGTATCTCCCTCCTGAGTATCTTCATGACTCCTGCAGCGCACGAAAAAGTCGCGGCCATTTTCTGTTTCAAGAATACTGACCGTACGGGTGCGCTTAAACATGACACTTGTACGGTTTGAAGGATCTCTTAGCAGTTGAACCAGACTCAAACTGTTCATAACCTGGATGATTTTTCCAACAACACCATTTTCACCCACAACCGGCATCCATTTCTGTATGCCATCTTTTTTTCCTGCATTAATAACTATACTTCTGAATGAAAGGGAAGGATCTCTGGCAACAACTTTAACAGGTAACATTTCAAAAGTATAATTTTCGGAAAATCCCAAAAGTCTCCTGAGCCGTTTATTTTCAGCAGCTTTTTCCTCAAGAAGCGAAAGGTGAGTAGTTAAATTTGCAAGATCTTCTTTTAATTTTCGATTTTCAGAAAAAATGTTTTTTATCTGATTTATTTGATTAAATGTAATCTGGAAGGGGTAAAAAATTGAAGATGTAAGAAAACGTGCAATTTCTGCCTGCTTTCCCGGCGTTCCTGAAATCATCCATAAACTCAAAACAGATGTAAGCAGAAATGAACAAAAACTGCGGTGCTTAACAATAAAATCAAAAATCCAATGCATCGCGGTCCTTAACGCTTACCTTTGCTAATAACAGTTCCCCTCAGGAGAACTTGTTTGTTTTCAACTGTCTTTTGATCAGTTGCCCTTGTTATCTGCTGCGTCTGCCTGTCTGCATAAGTACAGGCGCAAATTTATCCAACTCCTCAATAATTTTCAACGATCCTCTTGCAACACAGGTCAGTGGTTCATCAATAACGTTAACAGGTAGATTGGTTTCCTGACGAAGCCGCTCGTCAAGCCCTCGTAATTGTGAACTACCGCCAGTCATTATAATTCCCTTATCAAGAATGTCTGCAGACAACTCAGGTGGAGTCTGCTCCAATGCCTGTTTTACAGCTTCAATTACTGTCGAAATAGGTTCATTCAAAGCATCCCTGATTTCAGTAGATGTAATCCGAAGTGTTTTTGGGATTCCGGCAACAAGGTCACGTCCCTTGACTTCCATTTCCAGCTCGTCTTCAAGAGGAAAAGCTGACCCTATCTGGATTTTGATCTGTTCTGCCGTACTTTCACCAACAAGAAGATTGTATGTTTTTTTAAGATATGATACAATCGCTTCATCCATCTCATCACCGCCAATACGGACCGACATATCACAAACCATTCCATTTAACGCAAGCACTGCTATTTCAGCAGTACCGCCGCCGAT
>JAAYEB010000328.1 GCA_012728995.1 Fibrobacter sp.
TCATGCTGCAGTGATTCGTGTGCAGATCTGGCATTTCAGTTGTCAATAATTTACTATCATCAGAAAAATCTCAAAAAAGCTGTTGCTGCACTTGAAACTGTAAAAGACAATGAAAAAGATGAACGCATTTACCGTCATCTTGCAATATTCTACAAGGAAATGCATGATCTGAAAAAAGCAGTTTCATCACTCGAGACTGCACTGAACCGGTTTGTAGTGGAGGTTCAGACCGAATACGAACTGGCCGAACTTTATCTTTTATCCGGAAATTATGATAAAGCAATAGACCGTTTTAATGCCATCCTTCCGAAATGGAAAGAAAATCCCTGGAGGCTGCATTATCAGCTTGGCTATGCGTACATGGAAAAGAACACACTTGACCGCGCAGTTGAATGCTTCGAAAACAGCATAAAAAGTAAATATGACAATGTTGCTGCACGTGGTTTACTGGCGTTTGTTCTTAACCGTAAGGGAAATGTTACTGAAGCGAGGTCGTTATGGGAAAAAAACCTAAAAGATGACCCTTCCAATCCGATTATCTGGATCAATATGGGTTTGTCGCTTGAGAATGAAGAGAAGTATGAGCAGGCATTGGAGCACTATAAAAAAGCAGCAGCACTTAAACCAAACGACAAGGAACTGCAGTTAAATTTAGGCAATGCCTATGCAGGACTCGACCGGTATACCGATGCATTACATTCATATAACCAGGCATTGAGTTCGGGAAAACGGGAACTGGCTGCCTATAACATTTTTCTGCTGGCCATGAAAAAAAAGGATCAGGGTAAGTTACAGGAGATGCATAAGCTGCTGAAAAAAGAGTTTTCTGCTTCTGACTATACAAAAAGGGTGAGTTCCGAGATGAATCTTATGAAAGGAGATACTGCATCTGCTTTAAAAGATCTTCAGAATGTTTCAACAAAGGAGTCTGCAGACTGGTTATCAATGGCAAAAATTTATGCATCAAGAGGTGATGGTGAAAAGTGTCGGCTTTACCTTCAAAAACTGCCTCAGGAAACTCAGTGGATAAAGGCTTCGAAAGCAGTAAAAGCTGAACTTGCCTTTAAAGAAGGAAATTATGATCTTGCCATAAATCTTTTAAAAGAGTCGGGTGATACAGGTTTTGCTGCAAAGTATAATATTGCACTTGCAGCCTACAATGCTAAAAAATACGCTGAAGTTCTCAATATGATGAGTCGTCTGAGTTCTGAAGCATCAGGAAAAGATCGTGCTGATTGTGCAAGGCTTGCAGGAAATGCTGCATTCGCATTAAAACAGTGGGAAAAAGCAAGAAGCTGGTATAACCAGCTTTCAGGTATTGAGGCAAACAGTTCGGTTGTTCAGTACAATCTGGCTGTTGCATCATATAACCTTGATGACATGGATAAGGCATGGAAATACTACGAAAAAGCACGTAAGCTTGACCCAAAATTAAAAAATAAGGATATCGAAAAAAAATATAAAATGAGCAAGGGAATTGGCACCGATTCTGTTCAGGTAATGGATTCGACCGATATCTGGTACAATAAGGCTGTTGAACTGCAAAATGCCGGAGATGATACAACTGCAGAAAAACTTTATAAGAAAATTCTTCAAAAAGATTCCCTTCACAGCCTGGCCTGGAATAATCTGGGAGCTTTGTACGGAGTAAGAGGGGATATTGATAATGCAGAGAATTCCTACACCAAAGCAATAGAAAAAAGATATGATATTCCCGAAGCGTATGCGAATCTTGTTAATCTTTACATTGAACTTGAAGAGTTTACCAAAGCCCGGAAATGGATCATTAAGGGTATGGGGCACAACCCCGGAAGTGAACTGCTGGAAGGTTTAAGAGAAAAGATCGCACAAGCGGAAATTGAAGCTGAGCAAAGAACTCAGAATAAACAATCAGATCAATAAGATCTTCATTTTTATATGCTGATAAACACTTTTACATGATTAAAAGCAAAAAAGCCGCTATAATACAGCGGCTATTTTGTCTGGAATTTAACTTTGTTTCAGTCTGAATGATTTAGAATCCGCAACCGCAGCATCCCTCGTGTGATGAAGCACACGAAGATGCGCCGGGGCAATTTGTGTTGCAACTGTTTTGAACAGAATTGTTGTTTGTAGAGATTGCGCCAATCACGGAGAACTGTTTTTCGGTTTTGTGGGAACCGCAGTCCGGGCAGAAGATTTCTTCTGAATGATTTGATGCAACAAGTTCCTCAAACTTTTTGCCGCATTTTTGACAGATATATTCAAAGATCGGCATATCCCTCCTTTTTTAAGTTAAGAATTTCCAGAAAACAAACAGTAACATACGTTTTTAAAAAGTAATTATTCGGCTAATTCCATTCTTTTGACGTAAATATTTTCCTGTTCCTGTTGATCACCTTGATCACTGTAAAGTAATACAGCAGTATCAATGAGTCCCAGATGGCTGTATGCCTGAGGGAAATTTCCCAGTAATCGTCCGGTTTTCACATCAATATCTTCACTTAACAGCCCCAGATGGTTCATGTATGATATCAGGTTTTCGAAACGGCGGTAAGCTTCATCTTTTTGTCCGATTTTAAACAAGGCAGAAATCATCCAGAAAGAGCAGAGTGTAAAAGTTGAATCCGGCGTACCAAAATCATCATCATTTCTGTAACGATAAGTAAGTCCGTTTCGTGAAAGGTGTTCATCGGTTTTTTGTACGGTCAGGATATATCTTGGATCATCTGCACTTATAAATCCATATTTTTCCATGAGCAGATTGGATGCATCAAGGTAATCACTCCCGTAGTATTGGGTAAAACTCCCAATTTTATCGTTCCATCCATACTTGAGAATATCCTGTTTGATTTCGTTTCTGATATTGCGCCATTTGGCTGCATAATGGGGTTCATCGAAAGATTCTGCAATTGATGCGCTTCGGTCCATAGCGAGCCAGCAAAGAAGCTTTGAGAAAGTAAAATGTTGTTTTACACTTCTGTATTCCCATATTCCACGATCCTTATGTCTCCATGAGTATGAGACTGTTTTTGACAGACTCCTGACAACGGTCCACAATTTTTCTTTGACATCAATAGTAGAGGGGAATGTATGAATTGAATAATGGATTATATCCAATAAAACTCCATAGATATCATTTTGTTTTTGTTTATAGGCGGCATTTCCGATTCTTACCGGCTTTGATCCTTCATAGCCATCAAGATGCTCAAGAATATGCTCTTCAAGCTTTTTCTCACCATTTATACCATACATTATCTGGATTTTTTCATCTTTAAACGGAATTACATCGAGAATAAACTCCATATATCGTCTGGATACATTTTCGTGTCCCAGACGTGCAAGCACCGATATACCCATCGAAGCATCCCGTATCCAGCAGTATCGATAATCCCAGTTTCTCACATCCTTAATTGATTCGGGCAGTGATGTAGTCACAGCGGCAAGCAGTGCTCCGGTCTGCTGGAATGCAAGGAGTTTGAGTACAAGGAGACTGCGCACAATCTGGTCGCTGTATGCTGAAACCGAGAATCTTGACCTGGCTACCCATCCCATCCAGTAAGCTTTTGTTTTCTGGTATTCCAGATTAATGTAATCATCATTAAGTACCGAAAGTTTCTGATTATAGCTAAGAAGAAAGAAAACATTGTTTTTCAGTGTAACCGGTTCGCCGGAAGCAATTTTTTCAAGATCACAGTTGGAGTAAAGATAAACTGATTCGTAACCATCAGTTCTGTTGGTGCTCTTTATATATTTCTTTTTGACAGTGGTCCTGGTTTCACCTTCAGCATAATTGAGCTGTGGATTATATTTTACCCGGATTGTGGGTGAACCTGAACGTAAACGTATGTAACGGATTACATCAGGTGGGCAATGGTAACTCTTTAAATCATGAAGATATCTGGGCATGAAATCAACGATCTCATATTCTCCGGAACTGGTTTTTACAACAGTTGAAAGAATGTTTGTATTTCTCATGTAATTTTGTGTAATGGACAAAGTATCATCAGAGAAAATCGCAAACCCACCTCCTTTATTCTTATCCAGCAGTGATGCAAAAACAGAAGATGAATCAAAAAAAGGAAAACACAACCATTCCATTGTACCGTTTTCTGATACCAGGGCTGCTGTTGTACAGTTGCCGATTACTCCGTAATTGAGATTATTCAAAAAGAATCCTTTCATTTAAATTTTCGGACGATTTCTTTAAAATCACATATTTTAACCGATTTGCACACTCGTTACCATATATCAGTTAAAAAGGTGTATCAGATTCAGATATTTCTGTTCACTGAATCAATATCAACTGTTTTTTTTGTCTCAAAACAGTAAGAATTATCTTTAAAGGTTACAGAAAGAACTGAGTTGTTTTTACATTCTATTGATACAGGTTCTTCTGTAAACCGGTTTTTTAAAATATTAATAAAAAGAAGTGCTTTTTCAAGTCCGTCACCACGATTGTAGTTATATACTTCATCGGGCTGTGCAACACGGGTAGATTCTGAATAGATTGATTCGTTTGTAATTTTACACAGTTGATCGTAGATTTGATTGATATTACTGTTTTTAAGGCCGAACACAGAAACCGGATTGCGTTCAAAAGCGGCTTTCAGAAAAGGTTTTACCGGAGAGCGGCTCAGGTCACGGAATGCAGAAAATGCGAGGTCTGCAGTCTTATTTACATGACGTAGCTCTTCAAGGCGCCGGATTACATCCTGAGAGGAACTGACACCATCAAGGTCTACAGGCTCAACTTCAATGAATTTTTTCTCTGAAGAAGGAAGGCGCGGAACAGTGTTACAGAATTTTATCAGATCGTGTATGACATTGTCGACATTAAGGCAGTCACGGTTGAGGTATTTACCAAGTTTATCAATAATTTCTGAATTGTCTTCAAGTGCCTTGTTTTCGTTGAAAAAGTTTTCCAGCTCACTTAATAAAATTCTGTTTTTGAGTGGTTCTGTGTAGTATTCATCCTCTTCAATTTCGTGCAAGAGGATATTCTGTGTCTGATCCCCGACACGGGCCTTGCTTGAATGTTCGTAATGGTAAACTTTTTCTGCCTCGATATACCTGGGTTTTCCACAACACTTATGTGTAATCTGGAAGCATTGCTGAAGTTTGTTGTTTTGACGAAGAAAGTTTGCCAGGATTTCATAGTTGATTTCAGTTTTTAAAAAACTGTTTAGTTTATTGCTGAAATGATCATATTTCTCTTTTGAAATTGATGCTTCATCATACATTGTGTGAATATATCCGGTACGATGAGCGATTATCGTAACACGTTCGTTTTCAAGTGCTCTTCGGGCTTTGGCACTAAGTTCAGTTCCGTTGAACCACATTTTTTTTGTTACTATTCTTCTGTTGTTTGTGATAATTCCGTTACCGATGTCCAGAAAGTTCTGTGAATGGAGTGGCGTTGCCAGCATGTAAATGTTGTCAAGTGGTATGTCGGCTACAGCAAAAGCGCTTGCTGCATAAAGAGCTGCAAGAGATACACATTCGCCAGCACCCCCGGTATACCCTTCCTTGAACCTGAAAGCTTCCATTGCTTCAAGCGTTTCTGTTTTCCAGTAGGGGATTATATCAGATGTATATTTATCGAGTCCGAAGTGCCGCCTTATATCGATGTCAAAATAATACCGGTCGCCTTCATACCCGAACAGTGCATTGCTTTGAGACAGGATCTGTTCATTAACGAAAGATGAGAATCTTTTCAGTTCACGTTTTTTATCAGTCAGACCCCAGGTGTCAAGGTCCAGGTTGAATGAAAAATGGTCCATGATATATTGTTTAAGCCGTTGTATCCGACGGGGTGCGTTCATTTTGTTCATTTTTGAAAACCACGGATCAAGCTTCCAGTCCCATAGTTCTTTGGACATAAGGTTTGCAAGGAATAAAGAATACATTAATTGCGGGAAAATAAAAACTTCCATATCCGACAAGGTGGCTGCACATGAATACAGTTCTACAGATTCCGGGTCGTTTTCATTATACATCAATAATCCTCTCATTAATTGCTAATTTTCAGGTTTACATTTATTTTGACTATCTCGCTGGTAATGAAATATAAATCCAGAAACGGGTAAAAAAATCCAAATCTTTGGAATAAAAATTGCATAGTTTACCCCGTTACAGTTATCGCAAACTGTTTAAAAACAATGTGAAGTAAGGATTGATTGAATGAAGACTTTGGGAGTATGTTTCGGGTCTACAACAATGCAATGTGTTGAGCTCGTTATCAATGATGGCATAAAAAAGGTTGTTGGTACCACAAGAATTCCTCATGAGGGCAATCCGCATGAATCTTTTTTGAATTTTATGAAAAGTGTCGACAAAGACATAAATGTAGTGGTAACAGGGAGAGCTTTCAGAAAGTGTGTTTCATTAACCAGTATAGCTGAACCGGAAGCAGTTGAGCATGCGCTCAGGGAACAATATCATAAAAAACAGTTTCCCGGTCTTGTAATAAGCTCAGGTGGTGAAACGCAGCTTGTTTATACAATAAATAGTAACGGTGGAATCAGTTCAGTGCATTCAGGAAATAAATGTGCATCAGGTACCGGCGAGTTTTTTTTGCAGCAGATAAGAAGAATGGGGTTAACTCTTGATGAAGCAGTGAAGATGGCACAGGTTGGTACGCCTCATAAAATTGCCGGACGATGCAGTGTGTTTTGTAAAAGCGACTGCACACACGCATTAAATAAGGGGGAACCCAGAGAAAATATCGCTGCAGGGTTATGTTTGATGATGGCTGACAAGATTACAGACCTTGTGAAGGATCTTTCCTGCGAAAAAGTCGCGGTAATCGGTGGCGGGGCTCTAAATACTGCAATGATCAATATTTTGCAAAAACGTTTCGAAAAGCTGGATATTCCCAAACTGGCCGAGTTTTATGAGGCTTATGGAGCGGCATTGTGGGCTTCAGAAAATCAGTGTAAACCAATTCCTTCAGAGCCTGAAAAACTGATTGAATTGCAGCACCTCTCTTTTGGAACTCATCGTCCACTCAAAGAGGCTCTTCATCTTGTAGATTTTAAACCTGGCGGACATGATACGATTAAAGAAAATGACACATGTATTCTTGGACTTGATGTCGGCTCTACTACTACCAAGGCAGTTTTATTGCGAAAAGATGATTCTGATATTCTGGCGTCGGTATATTTAAGAACCAATGGTGATCCGGTTGGTGCTGCACAACAGTGTTATTGTTCGATAAGGGAGCAGATTGGAAGCGTGCCAATAAAAATTATCGGTTTGGGCGTGACTGGATCGGGCAGACAGATCGCTGCTCTTCATGCATTAACCGACAGTGTAATAAATGAGATAATCGCTCATGCTACTGCAGCAGCTCATTTCGACAAGGAGGTCGATACAATTTTTGAAATTGGTGGTCAGGATGCAAAATACACATATCTGACCGGTGGCGTACCATCCGATTATGCCATGAATGAAGCCTGTAGTGCCGGAACAGGCTCATTTCTTGAAGAATCGGCGCTGGAATCTCTGAATGTCAAAACTGAAGAGATAGGGGAAAGAGCTGTCAAAGGGGATAAACCGCCAAATTTCACAGATCAATGCTCTGCTTTTATTTCAAGCGATATCAAGATTGCAAGTCAGGAAGGTATATCAAAGGATAATATTCTTGCCGGACTGGTCTACTCAATCTGTCTCAATTATCTCAACCGTGTAAAGGGATCGCGTCCTGTTGGTAAAAAAATATTCATGCAGGGTGGAGTCTGCTATAACAAAGCGGTACCGGCTGCAATGGCCTCACTCATGAATTGTAAAATTATCGTTCCACCTGATCCCGGCCTTATGGGTGCTTATGGAGTAGCTCTGGAAGTGGCAAACCGGATCAATCTCGGGATAACAAAAGAATCCCGGTTCAATCTGGATCAGTTGATCGAAAGGACTGCGATTAAAGTGGGCAGCTTTACATGTGCCGGTGGGAAGGAAAAATGTGACAGAAAATGTGAAATTTCGAGAATAAGAATTGAAGGTAAAATTTTCCTTTTTGGCGGGATCTGTAACAAATATTATAACCTCAGGCTTAATCGTGAAGTCAATACGGAGGAGTTTGATCTCGTTGCTTTGCGCCAAAAACTTCTTTTTGAAAAATATGGTGTTCTTCCTTACAATGCTCCTGTTGATCCGGATAAACCCGTAAGATCTGTAGGAATTGTGAGGTCGTTTCTTGTTCATTCTCTTTACCCGCTTTATTCCAGCTTCTTTGATAAACTTGGGTTCAAGATTATACTGTCGGACAACGTTGAACCGGAAGGGATATCCCGTATTGAAGCAGCGTTTTGTGTTCCTGCCGAGATTGCGCATGGGCAATTTGTAAATCTGATGAAAAAAGAGCCGGATTACGTGTTTCTTCCACAGGTGATGCAGATTCCTGTAAAGAATGTGCCAACTTACAGCAGGGCATGTGTTTTTGTTCAGGGTGAACCATATTATCTATCAACAACTTTCCGCAAAGAGATAGAGCAGTCGCCCATGGTTATACTTTCACCGGTTTTAAAAATGGGTGAGGGATACGAAAAAGCGCTGGAAACCATGGTAGAAATGGCTCGAAAGATGGGAGTCAACGAGAAAAATGCAAGAAAGGCCTGGGAACATGCATGTAAGAAACAACTGGATTTTGAAAACGAACTTGTTGAAACCGGGAAAAAAGTAATTGAGCATCTGGACAAAAATCCGGAAAAGTTTGGTATTGTACTTTTTGGAAGGCCTTACAACTCCTTTACTTCAGATGCAAACATGGGAATTCCCCATAAAGTAGCTTCAAGAGGATATATTATCATACCACATGATATGCTGCCCTCATCACACTACAATGTGGATAAAAAGATGTTCTGGGCAATGGGACAGAAGATAATGAAAAGTGCCCAGTTTATCAACGATAAAAAAAACCTGTTCGGGTTTTACATCACAAACTTTTCGTGTGGTCCCGATTCTTTTCTTCTTGGGTATTTCCGCAGATTGATGGGCTCAAAACCATCACTTACACTTGAACTTGATCAGCATACTGCTGATGCCGGAATAGATACCCGTATAGAAGCGGCTCTGGACATTATTACAAGTTACAGACGGCTGAAAAATGTTCAAATGGATGATAAACCGTTCAGAATGGCAAAAGTTAATTTTGGCAAACCAATAACAGTGACTTCATCGGAGGGTAAAACTTATCCTCTGACCTCAAAAGAGGTGGAACTTGTGATTCCGTCTATGGGCAGATATGGCTCTGAGGGAGTAGCTGCCATTTTACGTTCCGTTGGTATTGATGCAAGGGCATTGCCTGTTGCGGATAAGGATGTTCTTCTTGAAGGAAGAAAGAATACGACATGCAAGGAATGTTTGCCATATATAGTCACTACCGGATCTTTCCTTGATTATATAAAGAACAGAAAAAACAATAATAAGATCACACTGTTTTTTATGGCTACAGGCGGCGGTCCATGCAGGCTGGGACAGTATTGCAGGGCACTTGAACATCTGATTGAAAAAAATCGTTTTGAGAATGCAGCAGTGTTTACCATGACAGATGAAAATGGTTATGGCGGATTGGGAAGCAGGAGTCTTCTTAAGGCGTGGCAGTCTGTAGTAACCTCGGATGTTCTTGGAGACATAAGGAGCATGCTTTCAGTTGCTGCTTCAGACAGGGAAAAAGCTCTTGAGGAGGTTGAAAGTATATGGAAAGAGTTTACGGCGTATTTTGAAGGAAAGCTTTCACTGCGTTTTACCTCTTTACTTTCCAGTGTTACTCAACGGCTCAGGGCCATACCTCTTAAAACTGAGTGTTCTTTGGTTCCTGTAGTTTCTCTTATTGGAGAAATATTTGTACGCAGGGATGAATTTTCAAGAAAAGGGATTGTAGAATATCTCGAAAAGAACGGTTTTATGGTCAGGGTAGCACCAATTGCAGAATATATGTGTTACAGCAATTATGTTGTTAATTCGGGGCTGGGGGAGCGCAAGTTTACGTTTAAAGAGAAGATCCGGATGAAACTGACTGCAAAAGTACAGCAGTGGTGGGAAAAAAGAATTAAATCAATTCTCGCACAAAGCGGTTTGTACAGTTATGAACTTGTTGAAGTTGATAAGACTATTGAAGGAGTAGGGCATTTGCTTGATCCCAATTTCCGGGGTGAAACAATACTGACAGTTGGTTTGGGGTTACGTGAGATTCTGAATGAATCTTGTGGTGTTGTTGCAATTGGTCCTTTTGGATGCATGCCCTCAAGGATGTCGGAAGCGATGCTGAAAAAGGAGATGAATGTGGAAGGAAAAAAGAGAATTCCGGGATGGGAAAAAAAGGCTCAAAAATACGAAGATGTCGGGAATTTTCCTTTCCTGTCCATAGAGACTGACGGGTCGCCGTTTCCACAGTTAATCGAAGCGAATCTTGAAGCATTTGTTTTACAGGCGAAAAGAGTTCATAAACGAATTCTTGAAGAGAAAACAGGAAAAAAAGAATCTTTTCCACTTAGAATCTATGATATTGTTTCCGGAAACGGAA
>JAAYEB010000483.1 GCA_012728995.1 Fibrobacter sp.
CTTGTTATAACAAGCTATGGCGGTGTCAGTCCTGAAGATATCGAAAACCTGGTTACCCGACCAATTGAAGAAGCCGTTTCATCTACCGAAAATATCCAGAACATAACTTCACAATCTCTCAATGGCAGATCACTTGTCATGCTTGAGTTTGACTGGGGAACCGACATGGATAATGCGGAAATTGATGTGCGCAACAGCCTTGACATGGTCAGGGATTATCTTCCGCAAGATGCTGATGAGCCGATTGTAGTTGCTCTGAATCCATCAATGATGCCAATTATGGCACTGTCGATGAATTCAAATGAACTTAGCCCTGCCGAGCTGCGGCGTCTTGGCGAAGACAGGGTTAAACCACTACTCGAAAGAATCAAGGGTGTTGCTTCAGTAGGTATCAATGGCGGACTTGAAAGAAGAATTAATGTCAATCTGGATCCTGTACGTCTGGCGTCTCACTCTCTTTCTCCCATGAACATCGTTCAATCCATTCAGGGAAGTGCCGGACTCGTTTCATCGGGAAACATTAGAACAGTTACCAAAGAGTATAACCTTCGTATTTATAGTGAATATCGCTCCATAGATCAGATCAGAAATGTAATTGTTAAGCCTGGAGCAGTACCGATCCGTCTAAAAGACGTTGCTAATGTTGAAGATGGTTTTGAAGAGGCAACCGGTGATGTCAGGATCAACGGAGCCCAGGGTGTCGGCATTATTTTAAGCAAACAATCAGACGCCAATACAGTTCTGGCAGCTAAACTTGTCAGAGAGGCATTACCTGAAATCCTGAAAGTCCTCCCGGGTGATATCAAGTTTTCTACAATCTTTGACTCTTCAGAATTCACAACCAAATCTATTGACAACCTAAGCAGTACCGCTTTCATGGCTTTCATTATCGTGGTATTTTTAATCTATCTTTTTCTGCGCAACTGGCGAAGCAGCATGATAATGGCTGTTTGCATGCCGGTATCGATTATTCTTACCTTTGCTGTTCTTTATCTTTCTGATCTCACTCTTAATGTTATCTCCATGGCAGGGCTTGCTCTCGCAATCGGAATGCTGGTTGACAATTCAATTATTGTTCTGGAAAACATAGTCAGGCATCATGATAAACACACAAACATTTCAAAAGCTGCGGATGAAGGTGCATCAGAAGTGAGTTCCGCAATAATTGCTTCAACACTTACGACTGTAAGTGTGTTTCTACCAGTACTTTTTGTACCAGGTATAACAGGGGTTATGTTCAAGGAAATGGTACTTACAATTACATTCAGCCTTACCGTTTCTCTTATTGTGGCTTTGACACTTGTACCGATGATGTCTTCTATCTTTCTTAAAAGAAAGAAAAGGAAAGAAAATTCGATTCAAAATGATATCAAACCCAAAAATTCGATTTTCGTTTCTTTCGCTTCACAATACCAGAGATTTTTGCATTGGTCCATTTACCATAAAAAATTTGTCATAGGTGCTGTCATTCTGCTTTTTATAGGATCTTTTGCCCTGGTACCGCTAATCGGAGGCGAATTCATGCCCGAAACCGATCAGGGTAGAGTAAGTGTAACAATTGAATGTGCAACAGGC
>JAAYEB010000329.1 GCA_012728995.1 Fibrobacter sp.
ATCCCGATATTCCTCCTGGCGGCTCAATATATCTGCCCGTCCAATACCTACGCCGGGGGCAACTGGTATTCCTATTATTACTGACTGCACCGGTACTGAAGAAGAAAGCTGTTGTCGTTGTTTATGTAAAGTATCACCAAAAACCTGAACCATATTTTTACCTTTTTGCTTAGCTGCATATAATGCTTTATCTGCGCTGTTAAAAAGAGTTTTCTGGTCTTTTATTATTTGGTTATCAAAGCAGGCTATACCGATACTGATAGTAGGTGTTAGAGGAATGTCTGTAACAGGAGAGTGTAAAAGATCCATAATTCGTTGAGCGGTTTTATATGCCTGTGAACAGTTATCGCCAGGGAGTATGACCAGAAATTCGTCTCCTCCGTAACGATATACTGAATCGTATCGTCTCAGGTTCTGGCGAATGCAGCTACTGACCAGTTGAAGTACGCGGGTCCCGATCTCGTGACCGTAAGTATCATTAATCTGCTTGAGATTGTCCAGATCGATAAACAAAATGGAAAAGGGAATGCCCAGTCGTTGTGATTTCTCAATTTCTGATTCGAGGTCTGATTGAAGGAGATTTTTATCGTATGTGCTTGTGGTTTCATCAATAATTGCTTTATCTGTGAACTCCCTGTATTGATCCGATTCGATTATTGTAGGTTTTTTAAGGATGTTTCGTATGTTTTGCATATAATCCAGAGCTGCTACCTGAATAGAAACATTGCGCTCAAGAATTTTTGCCATTTTTTTACGATGATTGAGTATTTCTTTGAAAATTTTGCGGGCATCTGATGAATTTTCGATAAATTTATGAGTCAGCAGGTATACAGCTTCAACATAAATCCTGTTTCCAATCTCTTTTTTAAGTGAAGCAAGAGTCTTAATCTCGTGAGTTGATCCGGTTCGTTCTTCGGAAAGTACTTCTATGAGATTTTCATTTAAGTGTAACTCTTTGCGTAGCTTCGCCTCAAAATTCAGATTTCTGCTCATTAATTCTATCTCAATTCTGATAATAAACAGCAAAAATGTTGTTTCGAATTTGCTGTATCGTTTTTGAAACTATATTTTTGATAAGCGAGGTAAACGTGCACAAATTGATTTCTATACATTATTTAACAATGTGCGTAAATTAAAAACTGCTTCCAAAAATATTACGGAAAGATTTAACTTTTATGAATTCAAAAATGGATAAACTGTGTGAAGTTATTGAACAGAACCTATTTCGGAGCGTTTAGAAAGGATCCATTCAACATATTTGGAATCGATAATTTTACTGTGTTCCATGAGCCAACCGGTTAAATAAATTCTTAGTGCAAAAGGGTTTAATGAATTTCGATCAAAGTCATCAAGAAAACCAAAAAATTTCATGGCAACAGTTTCATGATCAGATTGATGTGATGCAAAATCCGGGGCATTGTATGAACGCATCAGGTGCTCTTCGCAAGTAAAATGATAATTTAAATAGCGTTCTATTTCCTTAAGGATTAAACCCATTTTTTTATGGTCTGAGACTTCTTTGGACTGTTCAATCAAATCAAAAAGTGAATACAGGTATTTATGTTGAACATCCATTTCAGTAAAACCAAGAACATATCTGTCGTCGGAATTTTTCATAATATTTTCTTAATGTGTGATTAAGGTTATTGGAAAGTACACCTGTCTAAAATACATCGTGAGTGTCGGACCTCAATAAGTTATTGATATTGTTAGTAAATCTCTAAAATTAAACCGGTTAAAAAACTCTTGAAATGTCGTTTTTGCCCATAAAAACTGGTTTTCAACATCTTTAAATTTTTTTGTTTGATGATGTTGCATCTGGGGGAAAAGCAGATTACTTTTTTTTCAGGAGGTTTCCTTTAAAGGAAAATGGGAAGCAGGAAATCACAAATCTTTCAAAAAGCCAGACAAAGAAAAATACAATTAAAAATATTTTAATTCATTATCAGTTGAATCAGTTTTTTAAGGGAGTTTCGATACCGAAATGCACCAAAAAATTAA
>JAAYEB010000038.1 GCA_012728995.1 Fibrobacter sp.
TATGACATTTGTAATGTGGGGTCTTTTTCATGGTGTTTTTCTTGTTGTTGAACGTCTTGTTGGAAAAAGAAGCCTTTATAGCAGATTCCCTGCTGTTATCAGTGTTTTAATTACAAACATCATAGTCATGTTCGGATGGGTTTTATTCCGTTCTGCCGACCTGTCACAGGCAATACAGTACTGGAAAAGCATGGTCGGGGCAGTTGATTTGTCTGGAGCATCCTTACTGCTTCAAACCTCACTGTTCAGTTTTCATCATGTGGTGGAAATGGTATTATGTATTATCTTTGTCTGGCAGCCTGTACAGGCCTTCGAATATGTAAAGACGCTTTCGCCGGTTAAATACGCAGTACTTTCTGTCACTTTTATTCTGGCTGTTGCTGCAATGTTTACACAGTCTTTTAATCCGTTTCTTTATTTCCAGTTCTGAAAGGTGATGCATGAAAAGCAGTAACAAGGCAATGATTGTGTTTATTTTCATGTTCCTTTTTATTACAGGCAGCGTGGTGCTTGTTCAGACTGTGTACGAAATAATCAGTAAAAATCCGGTAAATGTTTTTACAATTTTCAGGGATACTTTTGTCGAGCCGATTCGTAATGGAAAAAAAAAGAGGGCGAATCTTGAACTGCTGAATATGCACATGTCGAGTATAGACAAACAGAAAAGCTTGAAAGCAAAAGGAAATGATGATATTGAAGAGATTATCGAAAATGCGGTTTTTTCTGTCCAGGATTTAAGAAAAACAAATGTGTCAGTCAACAGGTATGTATCGGATTCCCTGCAAATTCAAAACAGGTATCTGGATTCTCTTGAAAATTGTCTTCATAACCTTCAAAAGAGGGTAGAACACGGTAAAAGTTTTGAAAGTGAACATGAAACGATACGCAGACTGATAAAAAATATCGAGAAAAAACAGAATGGATCAATTTTGTCGGTCTTGACATTACCTGTAAAGACATTGTTCAGACATACACTTTTCAATACAAAGTATCTTCGGATGTTTGAAAAAGATATTGAGGAAAGTTCTGTCATTGAAAACAGTGTCAGACCAGCATTTCAGTATTTGCGTTTCAGGCTGTCAGGCGATTACGGGGATAAGGTTATTTCTGGTAGAAACGGATGGCTTTTTTACAAAAAAGATGTTGAATATCTTTATCTGAAACCTGTTAATGATGTTAAGGAAAACAGTTACAATAACGAAACAGAAGATAATCCGCTTTCTGTCATAATCGATTTCAAAAATCAGCTTAGGGAGTATGAAACAGATCTTCTGGTGGTTATAGTTCCAACCAAGCCGGCTATCTATCCGGATCTGATTACTCCAGGATTGACGGAAAAAGAGATCGGGTCAATATCCCATACTATGGAATTTATCGGAAAACTTCGGGAAAACGGGGTTAATGTGGTTGATCTCTTTGGTCCGTTACATGATGAGCGTAAAAAGGATTCTGTTTACGGAGATTCCATATATTTACAAAAGGATACTCACTGGAAAACACGCGGAATAACTCGCGCGGCAAAGGTTACGGCAGAAGCAGTGAGAGAATTTGACTGGTACCACGAACAACACGAGACAAGAGAGTATGTTCTGGATTCTGTTTATGTGGACAGGGAAGGTGATATATTAAAAATGACCCAATTAACAGAATTCAAAATGGCAAACCACGTTTTTCAACCGGAAAAAACGTTGTGTTATCAGGTGTTTTCGGTACAAAGAGACAGCATTGGGGAAACAGGTTCCAGGCAGTTGTATCGTGATGACTACAGCAGGTCGCGGATTCTGGTGTTAGGCGACAGTTTTTCTAGAATCTTTCAGACCGACAGTCCTCGCGGGGCAGGATGGATCTCTCATATTGCGTATGAATTGTCGGAACCTGTGGCATCAATTGTAAATGATGGAGGGGCTTCTACAATAGTCCGCCAGACTTTGTCGCGTAAACTGAATCTTTTAAAAGGAAAAAAACTGGTAATATGGGAAGTCGTTGAGAGAGATCTGAGGTTTGGGGCACAGGGATGGAAACAGGTTTCGATAAATTAATCTCATTAATTACAGATGATAATAAAAACAGGATACGTTTTTCGTCCTATGCTCGGAATTCCGGGTCGGAATCGGGATCGGAATCGAATGAGAATAAAGCGAGTGATTACAGATAAGTACTACTGATTTTGATTTAAGATTCAATGTTTTATGAAAAGGAATTTAGGAGTCGAGGGTTTAAGGATCGAGTTCCGATCCCGACCGCGAGTTCCGACCCCGATTGGAAACAGGAATGAGACAATAAAAACAGGGTAAGTTTTTTCATTCTTTGCTCGGAATTCCGGGTCGGAATCGGGATCGGAATCGAATGAGATAAAAAAGCGAGTGATTGCAGATAAGTGCTACTGATTTTTATTAATTCAATGTTTTATGAAAAGGAATTTAGGAGTCGAGGGTTTAAGAATCGAGTTCCGACCCCGAAACCCTACTCCCACCTGAGTGATCAACAGGAGAATAGTTTTCAATTAAGATTGTAATAAAAAGAGAAAATCAAAGGATGACTTATAATATGGTCATGATAAAAAGAGTTGTAATTTTGTTGCAGGTATTTCTGGTATCGAATATGTATGCAGACTTTCCATACAGGGAACTGGTTCCCGGTTTTAAAAGAACAGATTCGAAAATTATGGCGAGAAAGATAAAACGCGCAACACTGGCCAATCTGGATATGGCTGCTTATGATAAAAATCCGCTTCTTCTGGAAAGATCAAAAATCAAGCTTTCAAAAAAGGAAATGTCAGTTGAGCTTGACACTCTGACATTCAGTGGCGCTGTAAGTAATGTTGTAAATGAAATATCCCGAACACCACTTTCTGAAAAAGAAAAGAATACACCTCTGGCCTGGCAGCCTCTGTTGAAAAGATTGTGGAGTGTTGTCAAGGATGATAATCTTGCAAAACTCTCGTCAAAAATAGCGGCTCATAAATGGGACAATCCAGGGATTTATCAACCTTTTCAGGAAATTTCAACACTTTACTTTCATCAGGGAGAGAAAGGGAAGCAGTTGTGGGTAAAGATAGAGTTTGGTATCTGGGTTCCTTACCTCGATAATATTAATGACAGCGATAATGATGGTGTTCGGGAACTGTTCGCGAAACTGTCTTTACAGGATATGCATGATGATTCTTTGGGGAAAATTGTCGACTGGGTAGAAAACCGGTATTGTAAAGAGACGCTTAATCAGGAAGAAGCGCGTGTGTGGGTTACTGAACTTGTTTCATACTGGTACCCATCACTGAATACCGATCTGGCAGATATCGGAGACGAAAACGTATGGCCAGATAAAAAAGTAAACAGAAAAATACGAAAAGAGCTTAAAGGGCAGACTTTCAAAAATCCATTTGCAGTTATCGAAGGAAAACCTTATGATCCCAAAAAACCGGTGTACAATGTTTTTATTCTAGATACAGATTCAGTTAAAACTGACCAGTTGGTAGATTTAAAAAAAAGTGGCAGAGATGACATTACGGAGTATGATTCAACGGTTTCGGAAAACTTCAAAAATAATATGATCAGGTTTGATCAGGAGCTTTCAGTTTATGGAAGTTACGATGAGTGGAACGGAAAAAAAAGCAGCTTTATTGAAGGTGTCAGAAAATGGATCGGCAGATACCCAAAAGAGCAGATGGGGCTTGTGGGTAAAGACGGGTGGCTGTTTTTCAGAAGGTCGGCAGAAGTTTTAACAAAAACAGATTCACAAATGCTGATCCGGATAAGTGAAGCAGTAGATCATATAACAGGGTTTAAAAAATATCTCGAAAAAAAAGGTGTAAATTTTCTTTTTGTTCTTATTCCAGACAAGGAGATGGTTTATTTTGACAAGCTTTCAGACGAAATACCTTTGCCGAAAACAGATCTGATCAGTACGTATCAAAGGGAATTGCTGAAACGACTTCAGGAATCGGGTGTTGAAATAATCGATCTTCTTCCGGAGTTTTTAGAAGCAAAAAAGGAAGACAGTAGCCATAATGAATTTCTTTACCAGAAAAATGATACCCACTGGTCGAACAGGGGTATAATGATTACTGCAGAACTGATCTCAAAAAGGATCAGGGAGTATTCCTGGTATGAGAAAGAGAAAAAAACTGAATATTTTACAACTGATACTCTGTTTGAAAGAACAGGTGATATTGTGGAACGGCTTCCCGAGGATATCCGAAACCAATATCATCCGTATCAGGTTCTTGCCAGACAGGTTTTTGATGTAACAGACAAAATTTTATTTAAAAGTGACAGGTTTGCACCTGTCATGCTTATCGGAGACAGTTTCACAGGCGCTTTCGAGACGGTAGATTGTAAAGGCGCTGGAATCGGTGCGCATATCGCGGCCAAAGTCCGGATGCCAATAGATATAATAACAAGCTGGGGCGGAGGTCCCCTGGTCCCCAATAAAGCTTTGCGTATGAGACAAAATGAAATTCAGTCGAAACATCTTGTAATTTACCTTATGGTTTCGAGGGATATTTTTAATTACTCACTCGAATGGGAACCGTTATCTGTTCCGAAATGATCAGCCCTGAACTTGAGACAGAATAACAAATGGAAAACAGTAAAAGAGTAAAACTGTTGAAATGGGTTCTTCCGGCATTGGCAGCAGCCATTTTTGTGTATTACCCCATAACCGATTCAGACATATTCTGGCACCTGGTTTCGGGGCGTGAAATGGTTGCGCAAAAAACTTTTTTCAATACTGATCCCTTTTCTTATACAACGCCGGTGACAACAACATGGATTAATCTTCACTGGTTATTCCAGACAGTCATGTTTGGCGTATATTCTTCAGGAGGTTTGAATGGTTTGCTTGTAATTAAAGCAGCAGTTCTTTTTTTCTGTACAATTATACTTTTCAGGTCTGTTAAAAGGAGAAAATTCCCGATACTCGAATTGTCGGTTTTCCTTGTTGCTTTATATATCTTTCGCTATCTTGTTCCGATGCGTCCTGTTTTATTTACACTATTGTTTATTTCTCTGTTTTTTTATCTACTGGAACGATTCTGCAGGACAGCAAAACCTGTAAATCTGTTACTTCTTTTACCTTTGCAGATATTATGGACCAACAGCCAGGGGCTATATTGGCTGGGTCCGGTTTTGTGCGGGTGCTTTTTTTTCGGGGAAATCATGAATTCCATTCTATTCGCGAAAGCAAAAGATCTGTTTTTATACAAACCAGTTCCTGGAAAAAAACAGATGATTTTTTTTGCGGCTATATTGATGCTGCTTCCTGCAGTATCTGCGATAAATCCCTATGGTACAGATGGTTTACTGTTTCCATTCAGGCTTTTTCTGCAGATCAACCCATCAATGAAAAATATCTATTCAGCCAATATTATTGAGAACACACCTTTATTATCAATGACCGGGA
>JAAYEB010000330.1 GCA_012728995.1 Fibrobacter sp.
AAGCTGTTGCCACCAGTCTTTGTTATCTTCTTCCTTTTTAACCAGATCCTCAAGGATTTTTTGGGCATTCGAATATTTGCCGTTTTGTATATGAATTTTTGCAAGAATTACCTGTGGCTCTGTCAAGTTTTTATCATGATGCAAAGCTGTTTCAGCCGCATCAAGTGCCAAATCAAATTTTTTCTGCTCCCATGCAGCCTTCATCATACCTTGCGCTGCATTAGCGTCAGCTTTCAATGAAAAAGATTTCTGAAAATTCTTAAACGCATCATCATACTTCTTGGTTTTCAGGTAATATTCGCCAAGAGTGAAGTAAACTTTGGGATTGTCAGGCTGAAGAGAAAGTAGTTTTTCATTTATAATCCTGGCTTTATCCTCCATTTTGGCCTTGGAATACAGATCCGCAAGGCGAACATAGGCTTCAACATTTTCTTTTTCTTTACTAATTACATTTTCAAGAAGTGGAATAGCCTTGCTGTACTCACCTAATCCCTCATAGGCCTCTGCAGTTAAAAATGTTGCATCAGATATAATTTTGCCTTGATTATCTGCTTTTCTTATCTCTAAAAACAAATCAAGAGCCTGCTTGTAAGCTTTTTTCTCCAGGTTCCATCGTGCAACATTACTCTTTGCATTTAAAGCTTCTTTGCTTGTAGATTTGCCAAATTTCCCTACAGCTTTCTGATAAATTTTTACTACTTCGTTTTTGTCCAACCCAGATTTTTCTGCACTTATCCCCATTCTGTACAAATCATCAGCACTTAATTTGGTTTGGTCTGCCTTATCATATGCAGAAAGTGCATCTTTATATTTTTTAGCATCGAAATAAATATTTGCCAGTTCTACAGCTACTTCAGGTTTTGAGAAATTTTTATCACGAACAGCTTCTCTCATATATACGGTAGCAGAATCAAAGTTCTTTTGGATTTTATAGATACCTGCTATGGTGTATGCTATTTCGCCCTCATTTTTTTCGTCATTGGATTTTTTTAATAATGGAAGAGCTTTATCATATGATTTACTCTCGTAATAGATCATACCTAAAGCACGATTTGCAACTATATTGGATTTATCCGTTTCAACAACTTTTTCCAAAGCTTTTTTTGCATCAGAGGTCTTTTTCAAAGCAATACAGGCTCTGGCATATTCCCAACTGGCCTCACCGGTTTCTTTAATCTTCATGGCTTTTTTTGCCATTTCCAGAGCGTTTTCATGGTCTTTCATGTTGTTGTAGACACGTGCAGCCCCCAGATGCGCTTCATAGTTTGAACCATCATTTCTGATTGCAACCATAAAACATGCCAAAGCTTTTTCTGTTAACTTCTGCTCTTCATTTGCAATTCCTAACTTTGCCCATTGATCTGCAGTCCTTTCTGTTACCGGCATTTTTTCGTCTGCGTAGCTAATAGCTTCAGCAAATTTTCCGGATTTAATCAGTTTATCAAAAGCATCATCAGATAAAGCTGTTGATACGAGAAGAAATAAAAGTGCCTGCAAACTGACAACAACCGCATAACGGATAGTCATAAATTATCCTCCGAATTCATGATTATTTCAAACTTGATTAATATCATCACAACTGCTTGAGATTATTATTCCAAGCAGAAGAAATATCCGAATAAAACCAGTTCGTCAAATACATCCCTATTGTATGGATTTAATCAAATATACATGCATTCTAACAGATTTTGAAACTTTTTTGTGATTTTTACCCAATTCGTAACTCAATTGCCTAACCTCAATTATAATTAATTAGACAGGATTAATTACCAATGAGCCTGCGAGAGCAACACTTGGCCACAGAAAGGGTTCTATTACTGTGTTGTCATATCTATAAGGTAATAAGACCAGGCAGTATCACCGCGCCACACATAGTTCATGCCCGTCGATCGAAACCACCTTTACTCGTCCCCATTCAGTTATTACAGGCACAGATATTGCATTCTACATCAGAAAGTTTTACAAATTTTTCAAAAAAGGAGACAAAATGGCTCTTGAAATACCAAATATTATTGATTGTAATGCTAAAAATTGTGTTTATAATAAGCAAAATCAATGCCATGCATTTGCCATAACAGTCGGGGATGAAGAGCCGCGATGTGATACATATTGCAGCTCTCAAACAAAAGGTGGTATCAATGAGGTAACTGGAAAAGTAGGTGCCTGTAAAGTATGTGATTGTATTCACAACAAATCTTTTGAATGCACCGCCCAAGGAATCCACATTACCATTAATCATGGCACGCCTGATTGTTCGACTTACGAACACCTCTGATTTAACCGGTCGGTTATCCGGCCGGTATACAATTATGTACAAACACTGGTAAAAAACTATTTTCAAAAACCAATATTCTTATTTATTGAACGTACTTTTAAGTATTTCGGGTACAATAATGCAACAATTTTCTGCAAATATATTCTCAAATTCAAAAATCAGCAACTGTTTCTATGAGATGGTGTTTTCCTGGAAACCCAACACAATACCTTTACCCGGACAGTTTGTAACAATCAGGGCAGAACCCAATACATCACCTTTACTTCGCCGTCCTTTTGCTCTATCGGGGTTTTACGAATCAAAAAAGAGATGCTCTATTATTTATCAGAAACGCGGTCCAGTAACAACCCTACTTGCAGGAAAATCTCCTGATGAACAAATTGATATTATCGGCCCCTTGGGTAATCCTTTTCCAATTCCGGGTAAAAAGAATAAAGCAATCCTTATCGCAGGTGGGACTGGTATCGGGCCCGTTGTTTTTCTGTGTTCCAGATTAAAAAACCTTAATCTTGAGTATATCTCCATTTTTGGAGCAAAAACAAAGTCGTCAATTCCTGACAACCAGTTTATTAAACAAAATTTTGTAATCTGTACCGATGATGGGAGTGCTGGTTATAAAGGAACAACCACCGATTACCTGAAATCTATTTCAAACCTCATGACTTCTGATACAATCCTTTTTGCCTGTGGACCTCAACCGATGCTTAAAAGCTGTAATGATTTTGCATGCTCTCATAAATTACCCTGCTATGTCTCAGTTGAACAAATAATGGCTTGCGGAGTTGGTGCATGCATGGGGTGCGCAATAAAAATTACAAAAGAACCAGGTTTCGCAAGAGCATGTAAAGAAGGCCCTGTTTTTAAATCTACTGAAATTGATTGGAACTAAATTAATTTATTTAGGAATTTATCTTCTGGATTAAATTTTATGAACTTGACTGTAAATATTGGAAACGGGATTTTTCATAACCCAGTATGCGTTGCTTCAGGAACATTTGGTTATGGAAGCGAATATGAAAGCCTCATAGATTTAAATAAACTGGGTGCAATTTTTACTAAAGCAGTTACTTTAGAACCCCGAACTGGAAATGAAATTCCAAGAATCATCGAAACACCATCAGGTATTTTGAATTCCATAGGCCTGGCAAATGTTGGAGTAAAACGATTTGTTCAGGAAAAAATCTCCTTTCTTGAAAAACTCCCTTGTGCAACAGTTGTCAATGTTGCCGGTTCAACCGAAAACGAATACATTGAAGTAATCAAAAACCTCGAAAACTGCAAATCGATCTGGGGATATGAAATCAATGTCTCTTGCCCAAATGTTAAGCATGGCGGACTTGCATTCGGCACTAACCCCTTTCAAATCGAAAACTTGACAAAACTACTCCGTCAGGCAACACCAAAACCATTAATAATCAAATTGACTCCAAATGTAACTGATATTACAACTATTGCGAAAGCGGCTCAAGATGGCGGAGCTGATGCTGTTTCATGCATAAACACCCTTATTGGCATGGTAATAGACACACAAAAAAAAGTTACTGTTCTTCCAATGAAAACCGGTGGTTTAAGTGGTCCTGCAATTCGCCCGGTCGGGGTTGCTTTAACATACAAAGTCAGCCGGGCAGTAAGTATTCCTGTAATAGGAATAGGCGGAATTATGGATGCGGATGATGCTATTCAGTATCTTCTTGCTGGTGCATCAGCAATTCAGGTCGGTACAGGTAATTTTGTCGACCCGTCAATGGCAGTAAATGTTCTGGAAGGAATTAAAAAATATTCCGAAAGAGAAAACATCAATTCAATAAATGAATTTCATTCTTTCATTCAATAACATTTTCAAATCTTTATTTTTCAGAAAACAGCATTGCTTTTAGTATACATCAAGAAATACTTCTCCTGTGAGTCCTGACAATTGCGTATTAAGCCCCAAAAGATTGTCCAGTGTATTTATCACATTAACAGTCAATTCATTTCTTTTTGATTCACAATAATCGGTTATATCAAACTCTACAGGACACCAGCAACATTGTCCCAGATATTTCTCATTTATGCTTACTTCAACCGGACCAGAAACTTTGGAAAATCTCAATATCAGTTTTTTATACTCAGCAGGTATTTCAAACGATTGACGATAAATACCAGATCCACTCATAAATGGATAACCGGAATTTGTCCATGAATCATGACTGGTAATTCCATAATGATTTTCAATTACCCAGCCATTACTGCTTTTAGTTATGGCGAAATCACCAATAACAACAGGTGGTAATTTCAACAATCCGGAATCAAGGATATCTTCACCAGAAAATCTTGCTGAAATCCGGTTAAAACCTTTTTTTACATTCTTGCTGATATCGTACAATACAGATCGTAAACCGAAATGATAACTTGTATAAGTAAACAAGTTGTTTATTTTTTCATTATCATGCTTGAAACCGGTTGATTCTTCATTAATCTTTCCGCATATCTCTGCTTTTGTACCATTAAAAAGTACTTCTATTGGTATTTCTGACATTTCAAGATCTCTTAAGACTAAATAACAGCATGACGGTATATCGTTTACACTGAAATATGATTCATAATATCTTGAAAACCCGCCGGATCTACGACTTAATCCGAGTCGTAGATTCCAGACAGCAAGCGGCAATGCATTAAAAGATCCTGGTTTAAACTTCCACTGATCTTTCAACATTATGCTGTAAAAACTGTCTTTCCAATTGTGTGTTACCTTTTTGCGTATTTGTTTGAAGTGACCATACATCAGATTTTTATCTGCTGAAATTATTATTTGTGTACAGAGAGGTGGCACACAAACCGGTATGATACATCGTTCTTCATTTTTTTGATAGTCCTTTATTTCACAGATTTCACAATCAGTACAATTTAGTGAATAAAATGACTTGTCATCAGGAGGGGCAAATAGTTTTACATTCTTTTTATTTTCTGTACATGGATTATACAGTAACCACAATTCATACTCATTACCTTTTCCGTAAGAGCAATACAGATCAGAATCTGAACAGTCATCATGTTTATATCTTATTACTGATAAAGGTTCAAGTTCTCCTTCAAGTTCCTGCAAAGTTATTACTCTGACCTGTTTTTTTTCCCTGGCCTTTAAGGATTTTTTTACATTTTTGGGAACTGAATTAATAAAAATAACTCTGCTTCCATTTTTCAACAGCTTTGCAATATCAGATACCGTCTGATCAGATAAATAAGGTACATCAGGAATCACAAGCATCTTGCATTTTCCGTTATACCTGCCTTTTGGCAATAAAAAATCTCCATCCGGAAAAAGAGAGCATCTGCCAACCATCTGCTCATTTACAAAATTGAAACCTGCTCCCGATTTTTTGACAACATTCAATAACTCATTGATCCCCATAAATATGTCTGCTGAATTATCAAATCCATCAGCAGACAAAACCCATGGTACAAGAATCGCTACTGGCCGGTCCCATCTGACACCTCTTGTCATAGCATTCATCCGGGAAACATAGTTACATAATAATTTGATATACTTCCATTCCGGCGACTGCTTTGAAAAAGTGTAAACGCTTTTCATCTGAAAATCAGAATCAATATTAAACAGAATTCCATTTATGAGGGTATGAGTCGTTTCGTAATGAATAGACTTGTCAAATTCATCCTTTAACGACTGAATTATCCCGCCCTGACATAATCGGTCACACCCAATAACATCAAGTACATTCCTCTGTTCCTGATGCATTATGATATTTGATATTATATTCTTTTTTAATTGATAATTTTTCGGTTTTCTACTTGGTAATTGCAATCCTGAAACACTCTGACATGAATTGCACTCCCCTGCGATATCTTTAACAGACAACTCTTTACCCATATATTGTTCAGGATAAAGAATCCATTGTGTCATTCCAGTTTTTCCAGCCAATTCGTCCATCGATTTTCTAGTATTTTTCCTTATCATTTCATGAATGCATTCATACATCTGCATTTTAATCATATTAGACAAATCGTAATTATCACCAAACAATACCGCAAGACATGTCAATAGATCCTTTTTGAATTTATTTTTAAAGGTTAAAACGATACTGTCATCCCAGGGAAATGAATTTTTTATCTGATAGATATCCGGTATTTCATTTATAAAGCCTTGAAAAGTAACAGGTATATGTTTTGAAAATTTTTTGTAAAAGCATTCAAATACCTCTGCATATACTCGCGATACATCTGCGTTTAAAATGTTTGGAATATATTTTCCATAGCTACTTTTCAGAAATTCCTTTTTAAATACCATTACCTTAAAGCTGCCTGAAGGCAGCCTATATTCGCAAGTAACTCCATCAGTCTTACCTTTTAAAACTTTTACATCTGTTTCTGGTTGAGTGTCTTGAACTGCAAGTATAATATTGTAGCCTGGATCAGCCCGTTCCATTCTGAATACGCACGGACCTTTCATTTCGCTGCATTGTTCAAGAATAAGATTCTTTGCCCTCATTCTTTTTGACAAAAGAGGTGAATCCCAAATAGCACTTTCCATAAATGTATTAATTAACCGTATACTGATATTTAATTTTTGAGCTCTTTTCAGAACAAGGTCAAAAAGCTCAAAAAATTCTTCTGAAAAAAACTCAGGCATCATACCTGGTACAGGCTTAATTGCAAGTCCGCCAAAACCATAAGCGGCCATTAAAGAGATCTGATCAATTATTTCTTTCTCACTTATTTTCAGATTCCAGATCCAGATCCCCCAAGGCTGGAAATCCCGATCAGGTTTTGCCAAAACTGCTTTCAAATTTTTCAAACCAATCTCCTGCTAAAGATTGAAGCACATCTGTATCAAAAACAAGAATGATAAACGTCTTTACTTTTACTTCTTTTGAGACATAAACAGCCAGATATGAATCAAATTATATAAAGTATAACTATAATATACGAATCCAGTAACCCGTGTTATTCCTGTCCTGAACAATTTTTATAAATCATTCAAAATGAAACAACCTGAACTTAAAAATTAAATTGTGTAATAAAATTTGCCAAAAAATGCTTATAAGATACCTGCTGAAAATCAGCTCTATCTTCTGTAATAACAAATTATTAAGTTGTTTTAAAAATATTTTTTTTATTATTCAGGATAACACCTTTTAAACTCTATTTCAGTTAGTTTTCTTAATGGTCTTATATTTTTCTGAATATTTTCATAATTATTACATAAAAAAATTAAAACCATACTGATAATAAATCTTATCAAATCCCAAATAAAGACGATTAATTTAGCATTAGACCCCTGAGAACTACACCTGGCACAGAAAGGGGGTTAGGAATGTGAGAATATCAGATCTACTTTACATAGGGGATTGAACAGACATCATATATTTTTATTCAAATCCACGTAAAAAGACCCGTAAAGAAAATATTACAAATCAGGTAAACCTTAGGGGATTTAGTAACGACACCTGGACTGTCATACATAGAAGGAAAAATTAATGGAGCATAGGAGTTTAATTACTGACACGTTTAAACCCTTGAGTTTCAGTCGGATAAAACATTATTCTTCTATAACAAAGTATTAACAGAAAGAATTATTCATAAAGGAAAGGGATTTTTCGGTGGATCTGCCGAAATGTTAAACTAATCACTTGATCGAAGAGCACCAAGAGCAAGGCCAATAGCTCCGCGAGCATCGAATGCTTCTTTAAAAAAAGCGCTTTCAACATATCCGATTTTTTTCAAATCCCAGGTTCCCGGCAAATATACAACTGTCTTTTCGGTAGCTAAAGCGAGCGAAATTTCACTGAGTGTCCCATATTTTCCGGGAAACGCAATTATTACATCTGAAGAATGAACAACCAGAACATTTCTGGCTATGCCCAACCCTGTAGGAATGGCAATATTAACATATGGATTTGCATCTGTTTTTTTAAGCCCCGGAAGAATTCCGATAACAGTACCATGATTATCAGAACACCCCTTACTGGCGGCTTCCATAATGCCACCAAGGCCACCACACACAAGAACTGCACCATTTTTGGCTATATGTGCGCCTGTTTCGTAAGCAATCTTATAATCATCCTTATTACACTGAGAAGCACCGATTATCCCGATAACAGGTTTCAAAACAGACATTAATCCTCCATCTATTCACCAATAATTTTAATCAAAACTCTCTTTGGTCGGCGTCCATCAAATTCACCATAGAATATTTGTTCCCAGGGACCAAAATCCAACCTGCCATCCGTTACAGCAACGACCACTTCTCTACCCATGACCTGTCTTTTCAGATGCGCATCACCGTTATCTTCAGCCCCATTATGATGATACTGAGAAACAGGCATATAAGGAGCGAGTTTTTCGAGCCATGCATCAAAGTCTTTAATCAATCCTGATTCATCATCATTAATATAAACACTGGCAGTGATATGCATTGCATTTACAAGACATAACCCTTCCTTAATACCACTTTCAGTTAAAGCATCAATAACCTGATCTGTAATATTGATATAATCCCGTCTGTTCCTGGTATTAAAGGTTAAAACCTTTCTGAAAGATTTCATAACTCCATCTCTTTTGTCTTTTCTTGAAGTTCTTTGCGTCTTTTTTCAAATCCCACTTTTCCCAATAAAGCAAACATATTCTTCTTATATGCTTCAACACCAGGTTGATCAAATGGATTAACTCGCAGTAGATATCCGCTAATTGCTATTGCTTTTTCGAAAAAATAGAAAAGTTGCCCCAACGTATCGGCACAACGATCTTCCAGCTCAATTGTAGATACCGGAACACCACCATCAAGATGGGCAAGAAGGGTTCCGCGGTATGCATTTATATTAATTTCTTCAAAACTTTTTCCTGCAAGGTAATTCAATTCATCACTGTCATCATCAAACTTTGGTATGCAAAGAGTACGTGAAGTCTTTTTTAAAACCATAAAAGTTTCAAAAACATTACGAACTCCCTCCTGCATCCATTGGCCCAAAGAATGAAGATCTGTAGTATAATCCAGTGCTGCAGGAAAGATTCCCGTTCCGTTTTTACCTTCACTTTCACCAGCAAGCTGCTTCCACCATTCACTTATAAAATGAATCTGAGGGGCAAAAGCAGCCATTACCTCATTAGTATATCCTTTTCTAAAAAGAATGTTCCTTACAGCAGCATAATGACCAGAGAGGTTATTCTCCAAATTATCTCCGCAACAAAAACCCATTGCAGTTTCTGCACCCTCAAGCAACTTTCCTATATCGATTCCAGCAGCAGCAATTGGAAACAAACCCACCGGAGTTAATACAGAAAATCTTCCACCTACATCTGAAGGAATATCAAAAGTTGTATAACCTTCCTCATCAGCAAGCTTCCGTAATGCCCCTTTTGATGGATCTGTGGTAGCAATTATTCTTGAAGCAGCTTCTTTTTTACCATATCGGTTTTCCATCCATTGTCGAATAACCCTGAATGCGATACCTGGTTCTGTGGTAGTTCCACTTTTGGAAATGACATTTACAGAAACCCTTTTGTCTTTGACCAGATCAAGAAGATCAGCAATGTAATCAGAATTTATAGAATGACCACAAAAAAGAACCCTGGGTTTTCTTGTATCTTCAAAGGTTGAAGACATATACTCAATTGCAGCACGAGCCCCCAGATACGATCCACCTATGCCGATACAGATCAGCACATCTGTTTTCGACCTGATTTCTTCTGCTTTTTGACTGATAACTCCTACGTTTTTTTTCATAGTTCGCGGGAGGTCAATCCAACCCAGAAAATCGTTACCAGGTCCACTACGATCCTTGAGCATTTTTTCTGCTGATGCTATTGAATTATTATATAGTTCGATTTCATCTCTTGAAACATACTCACCTGAAAACTGATCATTATAAAAAATTTTCGGAGTCGACATAATTTACCTTTTGTTTAAATTTTTAATCACTGTCTATAATATTTTCACCATCAAGTTTTTTTTATTTAAATTAAACAGAGTTGATATAGTAATATTGATTCACAGAAATCGTTGTATCATACTTTTTTCTCTTACAGCCGGTCTTGCTATCGACATCATAATAACACCACTTTTGAAAATAGTTACAGTGCCGGTAGACTCCGATATTGTGATTGCCAAAGCATTAGTACAAGCTGTAATCCCCGCTGCTGCTGCGTGCCTGGCACCGAAACCACCTGGCAGCGGTGGTAATTCTTCCGTTGGCGCAGGCCGCAAATAGCTTCCGGCAGATAACACAATGCCGTCTCCTGTAATTATAAACGCTCCATCAATACTCGCAAACTCTTTAATTGTCTCAACCAAACCCGGATCAAGTATATTTCGTTCTGCCTCACTATATCCTCTGAAAGGATTGATAATGAGCTGGCGAACATACGCGTTTACGGTATTAGTGTCACCAACCACGAAGATGGTACCGATTGGTTTTCCTTCCCTTCCTTCAACAGCGATTTCACCAGCAAGGCCAATTATCCTTTCAAGCACTTCAGGTTTTACATCAGGAGGAAGAATATTTTGTGCCGTAGAAAAGAAAAACTCATACTCCAGTGCAATGTCAATAGCTACAATAGTATCAAATACTCCATTTTTTGAATTTCCCGACAAACATACGACCCGGTCCTCTCTTCCAAGTAAATTCCTCGACAAGGCCAATAAAATTCCGATTTTCATCTGTCCAGTCCTTGAAGCCGGTATTGAAGGCGCCTGAAGCAATCCAGCCACTTTTTTGTCATTAACAAGATCGAAACGGGTTTTATTACTTGTGACAAGAATCAACTTTGGTTTTAATTTGAACTGATCTAAAAAATCATTTTCCCGAACAGTATCAGCAAATACCATTATTGCACTGGCTTTAATATCTCTGGCCAGACTGATTGTTGAACTTATTAATGGATTAATAATCTTCTTTGTAGCAGTTTTTTGTGATTTTTCTTCAGGAACACCTTTTTTTAATGAAGTAATTATATTTTTAATCCCGACAGGTCCTTCATATGACAATATCTGCTCCCTGACAGCATCAGATTTAAAAAAGGCAGCCAGTTCTGAAAGAATCTGTATTTGACGATTATTATCTGCATCGTCTCTTGCAACCAGCAGGACAATAACATGGGCCAAAGCCCCCCTGGCAGCATCATATTTGATACCAGCCATACTACGCCCTACAACTATGGCGAACTCCTCTTTTATCGGTCCTCTTGCCTGAGGAAGAGCAAGCCCCTGTCCGATAAATGTTGATGCAGATTCTTCTCTTTTTAAAATTTCATCAATTATGGTCTTCTGTTTTTTTACATCCAGTGCTTTACATAAAAGCAAAGACAATTCACGAATAGCTTCAACTTTCTCTTCCGCTTTAAGCTCAACAACTGTTGGCATTACCAGATATTGTTCAAAAGACAATGCTACCTCCAGTTCTCACCAATTACAGCAGCAAAATAGTTAATTATATCACTATTTTTTGTATATATCATATAATTATTTATTGTAATTGCATTTAATTTTAAAAGCTGCGAAATCCCCGATTCAACCAGTTTAGTTTCAGACACTGATTTTAACATTTCGATATTTCTATTTTCACTGCTCAAAAATTGCAAAAGTGAAGATGCGTTTTCAGATATCTGGTTTATTGGTACCTTTAATTTTCCTTTAATTAAAATCGCCACAATGTGTATCGGTAAAATACAAAAAAGTGAAAGAAACTTTTTATTAATCACTTCACCAGCTTTTTGCATAGAAACCCGATGTGCCGAAAACTCATCCCTGGCATTCCGGATAAGATTTTTTTCAATGTCAACGATAGACCTTACAGAAACCGTTTCATTAAAATCTACATAGACATCCCCAAATTTTTTTCCAGTATATCTGGAAAAAAACATTGGAAGGAATGCCATAATATCAGCTCCAAAATAATATCCATTTCCAATAATACGCTTAAATATGTTATTACTTCTTCTCCTTAAGCTTTTTCCTTTTTGCAACAGGCCAAACCACGGAAGATCCGGAGGAAACTCATATGAAACAGACGCTATCAACAAATTTACATCATCTGAAAGGTCCTTTGCCTGACAAAGAATTGCAGCTCCAAGAACTCCACTCTTAATTTCCATAGCTTTTCCAGAATAACTTCTCCCACCTTCAGGAAAAACAATAACCGGTTCCCGGTTTTCCAGCATCGTAATTACATTCCTGCATAAATTACGAACATAATTACGTTCAAATCCATTATCCCTTTCCACAGTAAAAGCACCCAGAGACTTGAACCATGGACCAATTACAGGTAAACCTGTCAGATTGTCACCGGCAGCAAATCTCAAATTTTTAAAGCCCATCTTGTGCAGGAGTATTCCTATCAGAATATAATCGATATGACTCCTGTGGGTACTGATAACCATTAAAGGGCGTTTCTGGATTTCTGATGCATCCAGATGTGGACCTCGAATATGAATATTACTGAAATTGGATTTAAAAAAATTATCAACGCTGTTGTGAACACCGCAGACAATATCATGATATGAACTCATGTACAAAACCTGCCATGACAAATAATACTAAAACAATTTATTAAAAATAGGATTTGTTACATCTAAAACCAAGTAATACCTATATCGGATAATTAATTTAATTCTCGCATATTGAGCAAATTCATATTCAACCAGGAGGAAACTGGATGTAAAAACAACAACAATTAAAATAACTGCAAATTACTGGTGACTTAAAATGCTTCAGAAATAAAATACATGATTGTTGTTAAATAATTTCATGTAGTATTACTCACTACATTTTTCAGAAAACAAATATTATGTTCCGATTGTGACAAACATCAATTCACCTGTATTTGCGTTACAAGCTCAAACAAGCGATTTATAGAATCAGATAATTCTATATAATACGTTCATAACTTTCCTGGAGGGATATTATCATTTTAAACGCAGCGGGTATACAAATTCCACTTATGGCAGACATTTTTTTGCAGCAGTATCCTAAACAGATTGGACCATGAATGCTAAATTGAATTTGGCTATTCAGTTTTTAAATAAAACCATATATCCCCCTCTCCCACTGGTACACTTTGCAGATACACAAAACCAGATAAGGAAAGGAGGTATTTGACCAAAATCTATTAGCCTTTTTCAGGCTACATCTTCAACAATATCGTCATTGTTCTCTTTATCTTTATCTCTGTTTATTTCGAAACTTTCACCTTCACTTTTCATCTGCTCAATAAGATCTTCCCTTCCAATCAATTGTAAATGACGAATCCTTTTGTATTCATTACGGTGTTCGGGACAGTATTTTGGATAGATATACTGACGAGGATATATTTTGACTTCAAACTGATGATCACACCCTTCAAGAGCACAATTCATCACCATGGTAACAACTTCAGTATAATTATGCTTGAATGTCTGATTTTTGATGTTTACATCTTCAGGCTTTGTCCTTTTTCGAATACGATACCTGTCCTGTCGATGCTCCGGACAATATTTCGAAATATGGATTCCAAAAAAAATTTTTCCACAACCGGGATACTGACATTTTTTCTCCCGGAGCTTCTGACGTCTTCGTGACTTTGGTAATTGCATATAAGGATGTCCTCCACCACTGAAAAGGGGATAATTGTTGAGGGTTGATAATTAATTGCTGGATTATTTCTATTTTCATCAGGCGTTTATAATATATCGATATTAAATAAAAAAAGCAACTTATTAATGAATATTTTTTTTGATACAATTTATCTTTCGTCCACTTTTTTAATTTGTAATGGCTTATTTTTCAACAAGTTATCATAACTATTGACACCAATTGAAGAGAAACGTATATTGGCACTTCGGACTTTGCAATTGGAACTACCGTTTTGTCAAAAGCTCATTCATTCCGGATGTCACTGCAGAAACTCAACAATCTGTAAAAACTTGATCTCACATCTAATTCAAAAGAATCATTCAACATTATGTACCTTATCACTCCCAGATACTATAATTATATTTAAGAGTAATACTGAAATACCAATTACGAACGCTTTCGATCAATATTTACAACAACTCTTTAACGGTTACAATGAAGTCTCAATCCGATATGGTCTCGATATCACAAAAAATTATTACAATTCCTCCTGTTCTTGATCGCAACTGGGTAGAACAATCCAATTCACTTTTATGCGAGAGAAACAGGAATCTTATTCTTGACCTTTCTAAAACAGTAAGAATAGATTCGGCCGGATTATGCTTTATAAAGCTTTTGAACTTACAATGTAAAAACTCTGGCAAAAAACTGATTCTTCGCAATATTTCATCAGATCATCTTAATCTTCTAAAAACCTGCAATTTTCCGTTTCAAGATAAAGAATCACCCGATTCATTTAAAAACAGCTTTTTTGTAAGTACAGGTGATACTTTTATAAAGTTTATGAATAATTCTGTTCATGCCCTTTCAGTTTTAACCGAGATGCTTTACTGGGGCACATTTGGCCTGTTAAAAAAACAGGATTTTAAACGGGGAGCTCTTGGTGAACAAATGTATCAACTGGGATACAAGGCATTCGGAATTGTAACACTGTTATCATTTCTAATCGGAATTGTGCTGTCCTTACAATCTGCAATGCAGTTGAGGAATTTTGGTGCTGGTATATTTCTGGCACCTCTTATAGGTATTACGATGGTTCGTGAAATGGGACCACTTCTAACCGCAATCATTCTTGCAGGTCGGACCGGAAGTGCTACGACAGCAGAAATTGCAACCATGGGAGTTGGTGAAGAGCTTGATGCACTTCAGACAATGGGTATTAACCCTATCCAGTTTGCGGTTGTACCTAAATTCTGGGCAATATCCATCACTATGCCAATCCTTTCAATTCTGGCTACCGCAGCCGGTATTCTGGGAGGATTCTTTGTAGCGATTTTTTACCTTGATCTCTCATCATCAATTTTCTGGGGAGAACTCAGCAAGCATCTGCATTTAAGGGATCTTAATGCAGGATTTATAAAATCAGTAGTTTTTTCGTGGTTAATAATATGGATCGGTTCATATTACGGTCTTAGAGTCAGAGGAGGTGCTGAGGCTGTTGGACGGGAAACTACTGCCAGCGTTGTTACAGGTATTTTTATCATTATTCTGGCTGATGCAATTTTCTCTTTTATTTTGTAAGGTTTTATTGTGCTGAATCCTTTAAAAAAAGATATTGTTAGAATTAATAATCTGGTAGTCAAATATGGTGAAAATACCATTCTTAATGATATTTCAACCCGTTTTTATTCATCAGAAATAAGAGTGATTCTAGGAACATCAGGGTGTGGAAAAACGACTCTTCTAAAATCAATTATTGGATTATTGAAACCATTTTCTGGAACAGTTTATATAGAAAATACAGAAATTAAAGATCAGGATGATCCTGAAACGGTTAAAATTTTGAAAAAAATTGGAGTTCTTTTTCAAAATGGTGCATTGCTTGGGTCAATGACAGTTGGAGAAAATGTAGCATTACCTCTTCAAATGCATACAAATCTGCCCGATTCCATTATTAAAGAGATTGTCCAATTAAAACTGGCCCAGGTAGATCTTCCAAATGCTTCTGAGCTATATCCCGGAGAACTTTCTGGTGGGATGAAAAAACGAGCAGCTCTTGCACGTGCTCTTGCCCTTGATCCCCCTTTGCTGTTCTGTGATGAACCATCAGCCGGACTTGACCCGGTAACTTCTGCAGGACTGGATGAATTACTTCTCAAGATTCGAAAAACTCTCGGAATTACAATAATTGTTGTAACACATGAACTGTTATCTATAGAAAAGATCGCAGATAATATCACATTTTTAAGCAAAGGTGCTCTGTTGTTTGATGGTCCGCTCAAAGATGCACTTGCTCTTGAAAAAGGGCCTATTGTTGACTTTTTTAAAAGACACGAACCCAAAAATAAATTTCATCTATCCAATACCACTGACTTTTTTGTGGAGAATATTAAATGAGTATATCACGATCTCAACGTGCACGACTTGGGGTATTTGTAATTACAGGTATAGTCCTTCTGGCTGTTTTTACAGCAATTCCACTGGGATTAAAATTAACCGACAGATATAATACCTATATCGCTTTCTTTGAAGGTGAATCTCTAAGCGGCCTTGAACAGGGTGCAGTAGTAAAATTTAACGGAGTACCAATTGGAAAAGTTGAAAAAATCTCATATTCGCCATCCGACCTTTCAAGAGTACATGTAGAATTCAAAATTCAGGAAGACTTTCCCATGAAAGTTGATATGGTTGCCACAAGCGGTTCAATGGGTATCACGGGGCTTAAGTATGTCGAAATAACAGGCGGAAGCAACGAGTCGGAACTTTTAAAACCTGGTTCTGAAATACCTACACGCATTTCCACTATTTCTTCTATTACCGGAAAAGCAGAATCAATAGTTGCAAAAATAGAACTTTTACTCAATCATCTCAATCAGATCTCAAATCCTGACAGTTTACGCAGTATAAAAACGATTCTGGATAATGTAGCAGATATAACTTATAACGTTAAAGGATTTGTAAAAGAATCAGCTCCACAGATTAATGGAATAGCCTCTTCATCACAAAACATATTGACAAAGATTGACAATATTGCCTCAGATGTTAAACTTTTAACAGGATCATTCAGCAGCACGATTTCTGCCAAGCGAATCAATTCTACGCTCAATGAGATTGATTCAACCGTGGTATCTCTGAAAAACCTGTCTATAGATCTATCTTTGATGATACGACAAAGCAGAGAAGATTTTATTGTAGGAATGGAAAATATCAGGGAAGCAACTGAAAATGCAAATCAGTTAACCAAAATTCTGGCAGAAAATCCTTCATTGCTGCTAAGAGGTGAATCGCAAAAACGAAGGGAAATCCGATGAAAAAACGGATCGTCAGGCCGCTTCTGTTCAACTTGATGGCTGCTGTTTCAATCATAATCTTTGGTTGTGGGAAAGTTCCAGTCAAGGAGTATTACATTCTGAACTACTTGCCAAATACTGATAAAAACAAAATGCAACAAAAGCCATATCAGGTCACGATCAGATTGAAAGAGTTTGATATTGAAGAAGCTTACAACCGGCCTCAAATTGTATACCGGCAAAGCCCGTTTCAACTCAGATATTACATATACCGTGTCTGGGCTGTAAAACCAACCAGAATGATAACTGATCTGGTTTACAAACATCTGACCTCTGCAAATCTGGTAAGCAGTATTATCAGAAGATTTGATGAAGGTCCCAGACCTGATTATGAACTGTCTGGTATGATTGAAGCCCTGGAAGAATATGACAGTGATGAATTATGGTTCGCGCATCTGGCATTCAGACTCAGGCTTGTACGTTTAAATGATGGGAAAACTGTTTATACCCGCCACTTTGATCATCGTAAACGGGTTTTCCAACAAGAACCAGAGTATGTAATACGTGAGATGTCCTCGTTAATGGAATACGCAATGGCACAGGCAATCAATGATATAGATGTCAGACTTGCTGAAGAACTTGGTCACAACAGGTTACAAATCACTCCTGAAACCGAACAATCAGCAGAAGATACCTCAATAACCGAGGATGAATAATTATGACACTAATTCTTTCTCTTCTTTTCATTAATTTTTTATTCAGCATCTCTTTTGGTGCATTACCCCCGGAATTACCTGGGAAAGAGATAAAACAGGATGATATTAACTGGTTGCTCCCAAATGATTCTATTCCCTCAACAGAAAAAAATGTAAAAAAACCTCTGACCTGGTATGATAAAGCTGCGAAGACCTGGCTTGCACCTCCTCTGTCGGAACAGATGGCTTCAGACAGAACAAACATCCCAATAGGTAAAGGTGCTGTTTTTGTTCCCAGATTTTCTGATCCGGAAAACGAACCTGATATAGAAATTATCGGTCCTGATGGATCAATTTTAACCACTGGCAAATCTGGTTCCTCATTACCCCTTGAACCGGGAAATTATCATGTAATGCTTGGAAACGGAACACACAGGCAAAGGATCACTCGTCAAATCGAAATAATTGAATCCAAAACGGTTCCTGTTCTTCCCGATTGGTGCGGATTACGTATTGAAACAGTAGATACAACAGCCACATCTTTCAGAGGTGAATATGAGCTGGTACGAATCGATAAATTTGAACCGTTTGGAAGGGGGTTCGGTGCAGATCCCGTGCTGGGTGAATCAGTTAAAACATGGATACTAAAACCAGGCACTTATAAAATACTTGGTAGAGGTGAAGGTTATAATACCATGGTTAATTTCATTACAGTCCGTCTGCTTCCAGGTGAGCTGGTAAATTTAACACTGGTACAACGTCCTGAAGATGGAATTATACTGGGTGGTGGAAATATAAATTTAACAACAGGAACCAAACTGACTTCAAACTGGAAATATGGAGCAAATATCGGTGGTACTATACAATTTAACGGAGAAATCGACAAAAGAGAAGAACATGGCAGTTCGATATCATCAATCCTGAGTTTCCGGGCAAATTTATGGGTAAACTATAATAAAGAACCTTATGAATGGTCTTCATTTTTACGCCTTGACCAGGGGTTCAATCTTTCGGAAAGAAATTTTTCCAATATATCCAGTGGTGCAGATGATTTCAGAATTTCTTCCCTTTTTATCTGGAGATTTCTACCATGGTTTGGTCCTTACGGCCGTGTTGAAATGAATACAAATTTATTACCAAGACGAATCAGGCGTGAAAAATTTAATGAATTTTGCATAATAAATAAAGATTCAAGCATTGACCTGAACTGTTTCGACTCTACATCATCAATTACAATAGGCCCTTCCTTTTCTCCATTTATTGTTGAAGCTGGAGCTGGAACAAATCTTGATCTTCTTAGCACCAGTTTTATGGACCTTAAGTTCAGAGCCGGAACAGGTGCTTCATATAGTAAATTCTCGAACAATTACAGAAGTATAAACATAGTATCAACAGATACTGCCAAGATTGATGAATCAATTGACTATAACCGCCTTAACAACAGCTTAATCCTTACACCTGAAAACAAAACAAGTGTTTTCGAATTCGGTCCCCAGACATCAATAAATACAAGTATCCGCATAGGAAGACTGGGAACTGCAGGTGCAGAATTAAAAGTTTTTGCCCCGATTGTACCAGAAATGCGATTTACACGTCCGGATTATGAGCTAATAACCACCTTAAGCTGGCATCTTACAAGTGCAATCACACTGGACTATGATTTTAATTACCAGTTGAAACAACCCGATGATAAAGATGCTCAAATTGAAAAAAGTATCCATAGAATCTGGTTAAGGTTTTCATACACCAGCAGATAATATGATACGCATAATCTCATACAACGTCATGGTAAAAACAATTCAGTTAATCATGATCCGAGATGATCTTCCATAAATCCTTGAATATTCAGCCAGTTTTTGTATCTGTATACGACTCAACTGTTCTTGTGACACTCTCCATTCCCAATTTCCTTGAGGTACAGCAGGCTGATTCATCCTGCTGGCTGAATCAAGCATGAGTATATCCTGAAGCGGGATAATTGCTATATCAGCAACTGAACTTTGTGCAAGCCGAATTAATTCCCATACGACTTCTTGATCTGAACATGAACCACCAATATACTGGTATAAACGTTCGATTTCATCTTTGCCAGCTTCATTCTGAAGCCATCCAAGCGTAGTATTATTATCGTGTGTTCCTGTATATACTACACAATTACGTTCATAATTATGAGGTAAATAGGGATTTTCCGGATTATCTTCACCAAATGCAAAATGCAGTACTTTCATTCCTGGTAATCCATAATGTGATTTAACCTCAACCACATCAGGAGTAATAATACCCAGATCTTCAGCAATAACAGGAAATCCAGGGAAATATTTGATCAAGGTATCAATAAAATTCCTTACCGGAACATCATTCCATTTGCCATTAATTGCAGTTTTTTCTCCTGCCGGAATTTCCCAATACTGAACCAAACCCCTGAAATGATCAATTCTCACGATATCAAATCTCGAAAACATTATGCTCATTCGCTGAATCCACCACTTGAAATCTGTTTTAAGCAAGGCATCCCATGAATAAACCGGATTATTCCAGAGCTGGCCTGTTGAACTGAAGTAATCCGGGGGAACACCCGAAACACCACTGGGCTCTCCATCTTCATTTAATTTGAACAGGTTTCGATTAACCCATACATCAGAACTCTCAAAACTGACATATATAGGAATATCTCCTATAACAGTTATTCCTCTACTCATACAATACTGTTTCAGTTTTATCCACTGTTTAAAAAAGATATATTGCAGGAATTTTTCCTGCCTAAGTGCATCTGCTTCTATGGATGCTACAGCGGTTAGTTCTGTTACATCCCGACTTTTCAGCATCATAGGCCACTTATTCCAGGCTAAGGTTCCCAAGCGTTTTCCTATAACCATGAATAATGCGTAATCATCAAGCCAAAATGATTGTTGGGAACAAAAATTTTCATAATGCTCATCTGTTCCTGAACCAATCCAGTTCTTGCAAGCTTTTTCTAGAACAGAATATTTGTAACTGCGAACAGCGTCATAATCGACTCTGTTTGTCGGGAATTTTATATTATGCTCAATATCATGTTTACTTAATAATCCATCATCAACCAGAGAATGCAAACTGATTAATAGAGGATTACCTGCAAAAGCCGAACTGCTGAAATAAGGTGATTCGCCATTATCTGCATTACTTGGATTAAGCGGAAGTACCTGCCAGTATTTTTGACCGGAATTACAAAGCATGTCAACAAAATGATATGCATTTAACCCCAAATCCCCAATCCCCTCATTTGAGGGCAGAGATGTAATATGTAATAGAACGCCACTGCCACGATCAAACATAAAAAATATCCTCTTTCCCTAATTCAAATTAAATTTCTCTGTAATATTGTTATCCAAAGCTGTTTTTACAGCCCTCGCTGCAATAATTAAGTTGTCCCCTGGATTTTCAAGTTCTGTTTCCAGATCTGTCAGTCCCTGTTCCAGAAAATAATTCCTCAACAAACCGGGAATTTTGGTAAGATCAAATGGTTGCCTTGACTCCAAAGAAAATGTTGTGTCATAAGCTTTTAGAAAAACTGTAACTGCAGTTAAAAACCATAAATCTGCCCATTTTTCAAGAGATTTGACAGAAGCAGATGACACTGCAAGCGATTGGTATAAAGCTGTTGCTACAGCCTTGTGAAAAGAGTTTACTATTCCGGCCACATCCCTTAAAGGAGAACGCTTCAGGCGACGTTCGCTCAATGCTGAACCTGAAGGCCCTCTGAAATCTTTTATAACAAAATCATTACCTATGTTCAGAAATTGATTCAGATGACAATTACCATGTATCCGCGTTTTTAAAATGGACAGATCCATATTAAGAATCGTTCCGAAAATATCAAGTATTCTTTGTTCACTTGAAATTACTGGTTTTGCATATTCAGACAAGTACACAGGCAATTGATCAATCTGCCTTCGAAGACCGGAAATAACTCTACGAGCTTTGGTTCTCATAGACTGGTAAAGTGACCTCTGATATAATTTTGTAAACGATTCAGGTTCAAAGTCTTCATTGTCATCAACCAGGAGAAAAGCGAAGTGCATTTTTGCTGTCTTTATACCGATTTTTTGAACCATATCGGTAAAAGCACCTAATGCAATTGATGATGAATTTGTTGTTGTAAACAGTCTGTTCAATTCATTTATATCATCACCAATGCTCTCATTCAAACCTTTTGATAATATTTCTTCCAGAAATTTGATAGCTGAATCCAGTGCAAGATTCCATGCTGTTCCAGTATTTTTAACATAGGAATTCATGACACCCAGAACACTGATTTGAGAGCCATTGCGATACTGAACAGCACCCATAAAAAGAGGTGACGGAGTTAAAACAGCCTGTTCAGAAAGAAACTTCCCCACTTCGACATCAGACCTTATCCCTTCTTCAAGTCTGCGATATAACCGGAAATGAAAATCTGTACCATACTGAAACGATGTACTCAATGCTCCTGATTTAAGAATATTTACTCCAAATGGTACAAATTTCCTGAGACCACGAGGAAGCATTGCTCCGGAATAACCTTCTATTACTCCCTGCTGACCACTTAATTTACGAGGCGTAGACACTAATTTCAAAAATGCAGTATGCAGTTTACTACTGAAAGCACAGTCATATAGAAATCCTTCTGTAGTACCAGTTAATCTCGCCATAATCATACCCGTATTTCCCCTTACAGCTTCTTTTATCATTTCGCATGAACAAACTGACAAAGGAAGCATTACAGTATCGGATATACCCTGTATATATGTCACACTGATAATCAGAATTACAATGTCAGTTTCACCATTTATTTTAATCAAATCCAGAATACGGGTTTCCTTGACAGGAAGTTTTCTGCACCCGGCCGTTTTCCTTACCTGAAGATAACCCGGGAGAATATGTTCTTCTATCATATCCCTGTTTGTACCTTCAAAAAGACCTGTCCATACATTATGAACACACAATTCCGGTATTTCAAAACTGGTTCGATGACTTTCAAGATTTTCTACTTTTTCCAGGTAAAGCCAAAAATAATCATGGAAACCCATTGTAAGTATATATGGTGTTTCCTGAATCTGAGGGAAATGATTATCACTAAATATATCCTTGGGTACATATCCCGCATATTTTAACAAGTCAAGAGAAACCGACTGTGAAAATCTTGACAGGTTAACAGCAATCAGAATTATCTCATTCCCATAACTCCTTACGAATGTCAGAATACTTGCATTATCAGATTTTATAAATTCCATTTCCCCTCTTGCAAACGCCTTATACTTCTTTCTCATTGCGATTACCCGTTTCATCCACCATAGCATTGAAGAAGTATTTTGCTGTTGAGTTTCAACATTTAACGCTTCAAAATGGTATTCAGAATCTATAATGACCGGCAAAAAAAGTTTATGAGGATTTGCTGTTGAAAAACCGGCATTGCGATCAGCATTCCAATGCATAGGTGTACGGACACCGTTTCTGTCGCCTAAATAGTGATTATCTCCCATTCCTATTTCATCACCATAATAAATGATCGGCGTTCCAGGAAGAGAGAAAAGTAAAATATTCATAATTTCCATTCGCCTTCGACTGTTACGCAACAAAGGTGCTAAACGCCGCCTGATACCCAGATTTATTCGTGCACTCTGATCATGAGCATAATATCGATACATATAATCCCGCTCTTCATCAGTAACCATCTCAAGCGTAAGCTCATCATGATTTCTAAGAAAAATTGCCCATTGACAGTTATCTGGTATTCGCGGAGTCTGCTCCAGAATGTCAACCAGTGGAAACCAGTCTTCCATCTGAAGTGCCATAAACATTCGCGGCATTAAAGGAAAATGAAAAGCCATGTGACAAATATTGCCACTACCAAAATATGCAGTTGAATCCTCAGGCCACTGATTGGCTTCTGCCAACAGAACCCTGTTTTCATAATTTTCATCAATATAAGATCTGAGTTTCTGAAGAAATTTGTAGGTTTCGGGGAGATTCTCACACATTGTCCCTTCTTTTTCATACAGGTACGGTACAGCATCAAGTCGCATACCATCAACTCCCATTCCCATCCAGAAATCAATTATACTGAATATTTCCCGATGAACGAGTGGGTTTTCAAAATTAAGGTCTGGTTGATGAGAATAAAACCTATGCCAGTAGTAAGCCTTGGCAACAGGATCCCACGTCCAGTTAGAAGACTCAAAATCCTTAAAAATTATTCTGGCTTTTTTATACCGATCGGGTGTATCACTCCATACATAATAATCCCGCTCTGGTGAGCCCGGTGAAGAACGTTTTGAACGCTTGAACCAAAAATGCTGATCTGAAGTATGATTTATGACAAGCTCTGTAATAATCTTCAAACCTCTCTTGTGTGCTTCTCTTAAAAACTGTCTGAAATCTTTCAATGTTCCATAAGAAGGATGTATACCCATATAATCGCTGATATCATATCCGTCATCCCGAAGCGGAGAGGGATAAAAAGGAAGGAGCCAAACAGCTGTTACGCCTAGATCTTCTAAATATCCCAATTGCTGTGTCAAACCAGGAAAATCACCAATACCATCACCATTACTGTCTTTAAATGATTTTACATTTAACTGATAAATCAGTGCATCTTTATACCAGAGAATATCACTTTTCAGGCGGCTCTTTTCTATCATCCGGATTCCTTCTAATTTCTGAAAATTGCATTGGCTTGTATATCAAATTTTTATGAAGACAAATATAAAACCTGATTTCCATTATCTTCAAAATGAAATCAAATAATCGCATGATTATAAAACTTTAATATAAGTATGATTTTCTTTCAAACAATTTCTGCCTGAATAACAGCCACTAATTGGGCAATTCTGCTTTTTTTATAAAATCTGCGTGTCTTAACCCAATGCATACCAGAAAAAGACCTGGTTTAAAGTAATCATTACTATTTCGATTTTTAAAAACACTGATATCAGAATACCCAATTGAAATTACAACCCTGCTTTAACTAAACCTTATACATAAAATTATCAGTTTTTTTAAACAAATGTGATCTCTGTCACATTCGCGGAATCCAAAATGATGTAACTTATTATCGAATAGAATGAATGTGCGCTTTCTTTTCACTCAATGGTAGAAAAACAGGAGTGCTTTAGCACTCCTGTTTTCTAAAAATCAAACAGCAACGATTTCAACATTTTACCTTTACAGCTTTTGATTATATCCGATACATTAAGATTAAACATAATTTGATTGCAGAATTGATTTGTCAAATTGCACCCAAAATCCACCTATATATCCGTTCTGATTAATAAATACAAAATACGGATAACCTCACTGATATCTTATCAGAAAAATCAGATTAAAACACTGGTAAACTTATTGGGAAAATCTACATATAAATACCAGATGATTAATTAAATGCCTGTGCTCAGATTCATCGGAGAATAAATTGCAAAAGTGAACACTAACTGCGGGAAATATTTCAGGTCAGTGTTGGTCGTTTTGCCATGCAGGCTGTCCAGCGATGCTGCCCATGATACGGTATCGCCAAAAAACAATGTACCGAGATATCACATAGGAGCTGTGCCAAGATAATTACCCTGTTGGTCGGGAGATATAACAATGTAGAAAAAACTCACAAGTCCCTTGATAACGCAGACGACTGCGAAAAAATGACTTCAGCCCGATAACGTATCGTGAGTTCAACCATCCCAAAAGAAATATTAATGTTCAAATAAACTCAAAAACCAACATTCTGTAACAAAAAGAGTCTGAAAGCTTGCTCACTGTTTATTCTGCACAGATTTGACAGATATTCATTTTTCAGTTACTTTTACAGCAACGGAATCCGGTTTGTGGTTTAGCTCCCCCCCCCACTCCTGGCGATACTGTCTGACACTTTGAATATGGACCACCCATGAGTACTGGTTCACCTTTTGAATCAGACACCCACTCAAAAATATTACCTACCATATCATAACCACCAAATTTACTTACACAATTAACTCTGCTTCCAGAAGTTTCAAGCAGGGAAGCACCGTTTTGATTACATTTATGCTCATCCATATTCCAGCCATAAGGATAGGTATACCCTTCCATACCACTGCATGCCCATTGCCATTCTTCGACTGTACAGATCCGTTTACCCTGTTTTTCGCACAATTCTTTTGCCTGTTGATAAGATACTGATCCTTTAACCATCTCACCTTTGCGATTAGGATATTCATAACGATCTACACATACCTTGAAGAATGGTCTTTTTGTTTTTCCGGGAGGCATGTCTACTAAAAACATATCGTCAGGACAAAACAGAGGTTTTGCATATCTTTTTATTGGTTCTTCGAAGCCTTGTGTCGAGTGTTTAATAACTCTGTTAATTTGTGACCGGTTAAATACCTCCTCTTCGCCACTGCGATTTTTAAAAAACACTTCATCACCTTGCTCTTTAACAATTTTCCCTTCAACAATCTTATTTTTTGGTGTCTCTGCTTGCTCATCATTTTCAGTGACTTTTAAATACAATGTATCGAATGGTCCCTGATATTTATCTTTCTTTTTACTCTGTTCACCAGATTGTTTTATTAGTTCTACCTGGCTTATAACAGATCGCTGAATCGGAATAATAGATCCTTCAATATCAAGATTGAGTTCCATATTATTTATTTTGACCAGTTTTCCCTTAAAAACCGAACCGTTTGTGATAGTTATTTCCACTAATGTTTTGTTTACCTGCAATCCCTGTAACTCTTCAAAAGATATAGTTTCAACTTCAGCAGCTTCTTTTTCTGATTTTATTTTTTTCATTGTCTTTTTTGGAGCAGGTTCAATTAATTCATAACTTGAAATGATTGAATGGTTGAAAGTATATGGTTTTCCCTCAATTGTTTCCAATATCAAAGAGGTATCATCCAGAAATTCTATAATCCCGGTTAACTCATCACCTGTTATCAATTTCATTCTGTATTTTGCTTTAAACTGGATTTCAGAAAATTTCTGGCCACTTTCAATAGTTATAGCAGGTGCAGCAAAATTCAATTTTTCTGAAGATTCCAATAATTGACTTCCCTCTTCATTCCACCACGAAACCCACTCCTCTTTTGCATTACCGAATGTTTTCCCTGTTATGCGGGATAAGGCACAAGAACCAATATTCAGAGTAAAAGTAATTATAACATTTTTCGGATCACGGATTCCAGACCGGCTACCTTCAAGCGGAATTTCCTGAAACCGGGTTTCAACAAAATGTTCACATAAAGACATCGAATTATAATCAAGGAAAGGAGATGAAAGAATAAACTTATTTTTTTCGTTTGTTATGTACGTCTGAAGCCAGTCGTCGTAAGAACCTTCTCCTGAATACTTTACGTTCCTTACTTCTGCAACATGAATCGCTTTTGGAAACTTTTCCATAAGAACAGGCACAGAAGCTGAAGCTGCAAGACCAATTGTTCCTAATTTAATGGCTGCATTGTAAGAACCGGAAACCACTTCTTTCGATTCTTGTGATGGCAGTTGTTGCCCGTTTCGCGTAAAGTATGAATATGCTTCGGGTGAATAATAAACAGAGGGGCCTTCCTTGATTTTATTAATCAAAACAGAAATCTGTTCATCAGCAAAACCTGTTGATATCAAAAACAGAAATATAGTAATACCTTTGATTCGCATCCCTCTCCTCCAATAATTCAATCGTTTTGATAACCCGGATAACATGTTTCTCAGTGGGCATTTGCGCTGGGATGATAGATCTTGAGGAAATCTGACATGCAAAAAATTGAGTAAACCTGCTTACTTTACCAATTCACAATCTGATAATTGCTTTTGCAATAACGAATTCTTACAGCAACATACATCTCAGCGCAACTGAGAAATCGTTACTATTCAGGATTAAATATAGTATAATATAACAGGATAGCGGCCATGTGGGCAAATCTAATTATTTTTCGATCCATTTTTCTAATCGAATAACACAATAAAAACTATAATTTTGTCGAATTATATATGGGAGAATATAAAGTTTTCCGTAGAATAAGCCGAAAATATATAATAAACAGTTCTTCAGAACCTGCACCAGGGGGTTTTTATGATGCATCAAAGAGCGGAACCATTTGTTACCCTCGATGACCGCCCCGACAGGGATACCATCATAGAAAAAGACGAAATACTCAGTCTCATAATAGATATCGAGGTTATGTCTACAGAAAAATTCTATGAAAAATATTTTGCTTCTGATAATGGAAGGTAGTTTACCCTGATACCTGAAGGGGCAGGATCGGGCGCAAAGAAAAGTTCATATATTTAGAGTTCTTCGAGCCGGTTTTTTAAGTCGGCCTGAAAAACTTAAAAGTGAAAACAGGCTTTGTGCCCGTTTTTTAATATCTAAACCGATCTCTGGTATACGATAATTAATCTGATTGTGATCTTTTTCTAATATTTCACCCGAAATACACAAACAACATATTAACCTAAACAGCAACAACCCCTTGGCTAGTCTTTTACAAACATTATCATTATGAGTTCATTCATGTTTGTCTGGCCGTATAAAACATAATCTTCAAAACAAACGAAACCCTTTCTTACGCCAAATGCAGCTCTAGCAGGCTCATCAATTGATCGTCTCTGTTTAGGTATATAGCTGGATAATAAATTAAACTCAATAGCCCCAATCAGCTACTTCAAAAAAGCCATTGATCAAGAAGAATTTCTCTACATATTTTTGGCAATTCAGTATTTTTTCCTGAGAATTTGTACATTTATCCATAAACTGTTCAAAAACTCCAAAAAAGGTTTGTATTTCCCGGACTCCTGGATAAAGCTCTATTACTGGCAGATTAGTTTTTATTCTTTTAACCCTGAAATTCTCTTGATTATCTCTTGCTCTTGTTCAATTTTTGTTGCTAAAGCAGATAATTCATCAATATATTTATCTATTTTCTGAATGTGTACAGCTAATTTGTCTGGTTCCGGATGCCTTGGTAACATCTGCTCTTCTGAGGGTGTTTGTTCACTACGTTGTCTAAAAGGAGCAACATGCTCTAACTCTGCATCAGGAATCACTTTAATTCCCTGTTCAAATTCTGGTACCGGATAACTTTCAGATGGTATATCGTTGGAAGCTCTTTTTCTTTTGCTGCGATTGATTATCATGCAGCCCTCCTTTTTAGGTTTTTCTGTAAAAGAATTCGATTAAATCAATCCAAAAATTGAAATTACATCAGAATTATTTTCATAATGCAATAGTAAGATTTACACTTTTCAAGTGTCATCTGGACGAATTTCTTTTACATGAACAAAAACGAGGAATTCTGATACCAGATCAAAACAGCGGCAACTCTCAGATCAAGTTTTTTGCCACAAAGATTATATCGGGCAGATGATGCAAATCAGACAAGGCGAAAATTCATTATTCCACATCCATGCAAGAATCGCACGCAGAAATTGTCCTGATTGGGTAATATCCAAATCAGATCTGACAGGTAATTTGTACCAAATATCGTTTTAAGGTCAATTGTACTTACAGAGATCATTTTTTTTCGTAAATCCGCCAAGCCTCTGTATTTCGGAAATATCAAAGCCTTTATCTGACAATGGAGCTATGATTTCATCAGGTATGTCCGGGGTTGTACATATAATAATATCTGTATCAACAGAAGATATAATCTTTACATTTCGGAGTATGAACGGGATAAGGGTCGTCTGTCCTCTGGTCAATTCAAGAGTGCCAGTGGAATAGTATAGTTTTAGCCTTCCTTTTAAAACAGTCAGGATTTGAAATGAACTTTTTGGAGGAAGCACCATAACTGTTTCATCATGAAACTTGTATTGTTCAACAGAGAAATACCGGCAAACAGCCCTGTAAAGATGCTCGTAACCCTTACATGAAACAACCAGTGGATCTACCAGATATGAAGGATAAGATTTTTTGTCTGAAACTTCCAGAGCCTCTTTTACATGAAGCTGCCGGGAACTTCCTGCCTTATCCTTTCTGTCCCAATCATAGAGGCGGAATGTTGTATCGGATGTCTGTTGAATTTCATACAGAAGAGTTTTTCCCATTATGGCATGAACAGTTCCGGAAGGAATCAGATATACCTGACCAGGATAGACTTTTACAGTGTTAAGCAGACTCAACAGATTACCGTTATTGAGCGAATTTTTTATATCCTGATTGGTTACATCTTGTTTGAATCCAATTATCAGCTCTGAGTCCTTTTGTGCATCAATAATATACCAACACTCAGTTTTACCGAATCGATCAGTGCCATATTTTAAAACCTGTTCATCATCAGGATGAACCTGCACAGAGAGTTTTTCTTTTGAATCAATGAATTTTAAGAGTAAAGGAAAGATTTCAAAGTTTAAATTACCTGTGATTTCCTGTTTAAATTCTGAATAAATTTCTCCAAGAGGTTTACCTTTAAAGATACCATTTACAATATATGTCTGATTATCATCAAAAGCCGATACTTCCCAACATTCTCCGATTAAAGCATCTTTTGGAACTGCTTTAGCCAGCTTTTCGAGCAAATCTTTCCCGCCCCATATTTTTTCCTTGAAAAGAGATTTAAAAAGAATCGGCTCTGCGGGGAATTTTGTCATGTACTCTCTTTCTCAAGGACCTGATTGGCAAACTCATCAAAAGATCTATAAAGATAACCTTCAAAGACAATATCAAATTTGAGTGTTTCGAAAATATAATTAATATATTCATTAGAAGAAATGATATAAATCGCACCACCCATTTTTCTTACTTTATTGAGATTATAAACAAGTGCGCCAATTCCGCCACTGCAGATAAAGGTTACATCATCCAGATTAAATACGATCTGGCAAAACCCATCCTCAATTATCTGCTGGATTTCCTTATCAAGAATACGCGCATTTTCCCAATCAACACGTCCCGACGGTTTAACTACTTTGAACTTATCAATTTGAGTTACAGAGAGTTCCATAAAACAGCCCCTTTCCCGGGTTTAAGACCCTTAACGGATCTCTTCATATTCACCATCGCAAATATCAGCCCCACTCGCATCAAACCTTTCCGGTTCTTCAGAAGTAGCTGAGATATGCACTTTTTTACTATTTGACCATAGCATTTTTATGATCGTTATGAGAATAACGATCAAAATGAGGAATTCAACAACTTTAAACAATGCCATAGTCCTGCTTTGAAAATTCCCTGTAATATGGTATATTTTAAGTTTAAATAATTCAAGGATTACCTTAATACGTAACAACTTTAAAATAATTGTTGTGATCCCAACGTATTAATAAATCAATATTCTGACACAAAAACATGATTTTTTTTAGCGGAGGAGCTCATGGGAGTCGATATCGAACGACTGAATGAGAGAGTAAAAGATGAAGGCAGTTTTGTCACACTGTTAAAAAACGAAATGGGAAAAGTTATTGTCGGACAACCTAAAATGGTTGACCGGCTTTTGATAGGCCTTCTTACCCGTGGTCACATTCTTCTTGAAGGAGTTCCTGGACTGGCAAAAACGCTGGCAATTTCTACACTTGCCAAAGTAGTTGATACCGGTTTCAAGAGAATTCAGTTCACACCAGACCTCCTTCCTGCAGATCTTATTGGAACTATGGTTTACAACCAAAAAACAGGAGAATTTGTCCCCAAAAAAGGTCCCCTCTTCTCAAATATTATTTTAGCTGATGAAATAAACAGAGCCCCGGCCAAAGTTCAAAGTGCGCTTCTGGAAGCGATGCAGGAAAAACAGGTAACAATTGGAGAAACAACATACCTGCTTGAAGAGCCATTTCTTGTTCTTGCTACTCAGAATCCGATTGAACAGGAAGGCACCTATCCACTTCCTGAAGCACAGGTTGATCGTTTCATGCTGAAATTAAAAATCGTATACCCTTCACGCGAAGAAGAAAAAAAGATACTTGCGCGCATGGCAGGAGGAAGTATCCCGGAAGTCAATAAGATTATCACTGTTGACAAAATTATTTCAGCCAGACAGCTTGTAAATGATATCTATATGGATCCCAAAGTTGAAGACTATATTGTTAATATTGTATTTGCCAGCCGTGAACCAGACAATATCGGACTTGAAGATTTAAAACATCTTATTTCTTTTGGAGCATCTCCACGTGCTACTTTGTTTTTATCCCGTGCTGCAAAAGCACATGCATTTTTACGATCACGAGGTTATGTGACCCCTGAGGATGTCAAATCTATCGGCATGGATGTTTTACGCCACAGAATTATCACAACCTATGAAGCGGAAGCAGAAAATATCACTTCTGAAGATATAGTTCAAAAGATATTTGATAATGTTGAAGTACCATAATTTTCGGATCTGAAGCTGTAGTGAGTAATTAAGATATGAATTTATATTACCTTTCGATTTTAACAGGATTACTTCTGTTCATCGAGATTTTCGCAAACAGGCAGCAGCTTACATATGATCCGGAAAAAGGCATAATATCAATCAATAAAAACAGAGACAACAATAAGGATCCCATCACCAAAAGGAATCTAAACACAGGCCAATTTGATATCCATTCAAGCCGGCAAAAAGATCCTCCAGAAATCTATTTCCGATCTGGTCTGGAATACTATAAAAACGGTGATTATAAAAATGCATTAAAAAATTTCATTTTTGCAGACTCTTCAGATTCTAAACCACATTATACCCTCTGGATTGGTAAAACATGGCGTAAGTTAAAAAATCCTCAAAAAAGCTACCAAACAATGAAAATGATTGTTGACAAAATGCCACAAAGTGATGTTGCTGATGATGCTCTGTTTGAAATTGCAATTTATTTCCAGGAAAATAATCATTATGAAAAAGCTTATCAGGTATATTCTCAATTGATAGAACAATACCCGTTCGGTCTTTCGTTTTCTACAGGAAAAGAACTGCGGGAAATTGCAAGAAACAAACGTAATGAGATGCGTAACCAGATCATAAATATTCTGGCAACTCTGGGATACGCTGAAAAAAATTTGCCCACCAGTTATCGTATTTTCCAAAAAGAATATGGTATGGAAATAACAGGTATTGGAGATTCAACAACAATTTCTGCCATTAAAGAAGAATACAAAAAATATATCCAAAAAGAAAATCGCCGAATCAAAAACAACCAGTTGGCAAAGGAACACATCTCTTTGGCTGTTATTGCTGGATCAACAGGATTGATTAATTTATTATTATTATTTTTCCTGAAATCCAGAATTAAAAATAAAATTCAACATTTATCTGAACTGAACAGCATTCTTAATGATTTGGATACAAAAAAAATATGATACCCAAAGAAGTACTTCAGAAGGTTCGCAGGATTGAGATTAAAACCAAACGGGTTGTAGATTCCATTCTTTCTGGTGAATACCATAGTGCATTTAAAGGAAAAGGAATGGAGTTTTCTGAAGTTCGCGAGTATGTGGAAGGGGATGACATTCGAAATATCGACTGGAATGTTACAGCCCGGATGGGTGGACCATATATAAAAAAACATGTTGAAGAACGGGAATTAACGGTAATGTTAATGGTAGACGCTTCAGCATCAGGAAACTTTGGATCTGTTAATCAGTTTAAGGGTGAAATCGCTGTTGAACTCTGCGCGCTTCTAGCCTTTTCAGCAATCAAAAATAATGACAGAGTAGGTTTAATAATTTTCACCTCCGAAGTGGAACTCTACATTCCTCCTAAAAAAGGGAAAAATCATGTACTCCATGTAATAAGAGAACTTCTTTATTTCAAACCAGAAAAAAAAGAAACCAATATTGCTGAAGCCCTGAGATTTTTTAACAGTGTACAAACACGACGAGCTGTAGCATTTCTGGTTTCAGATTTTTTCTCCTGTCCTTTTGATTCTGCACTTAAAGTTGCTGCTCGCAGGCATGATCTGGTTGCGATTTCTATACATGATCCTCGTGAAACTAAATTTCCCAATGTCGGATTAATCGAACTGGAAGATGCAGAAAGTGGCGAAACTATACTGGTAGACTCCTCAAACAAACAATTCAGATACTATTTTAAAAACGAGATGGAGAAACAGTATGAAAAAATAACCTCTGTCCTGAAATCAAATGGAATTGATGAAATTCGAATCTCAACAGAAACAGAATATGTTGAACCACTGGTACGTTTTTTTAAAAAACGGGAACGTATGCTGCGATAACTTTTATGAATGATCAGTTAAAGTCAAAAATTAATGAGTTGATTGAATCTGTTTACCCTAAATCAGTTCAGATACGCCGAACCCTTCACCAAATGCCTGAACTCTCAGGAGCTGAATTTGAAACAGCCCGTTTTATATACTCGGAATTAAGCACAGCAGGTTTTAAACCTGCTTTTCATTTGAACAAAAATGCTGTAATCACACAATTACATAACAATCAAGGGAAAACAGTTGTTCTGCGTGCAGACATGGATGCTCTTCCAATAAATGAAGAAACAGGTGTTCCGTTTACGTCAAAAAAGCCTGGCATAATGCATGCCTGTGGCCATGATATCCACAGTGCGATTCTGTTTGGAGCTGGAATGGTCCTTAATTCACTTAAAGATTATTGGAAAGGAAAGATATTGCTGATTTTCCAGCCTTCAGAAGAAGTTGAACCAGGAGGTGCAATTGAACTGCTCAATGCCGGTGCGATTCCAACTGATGCAAACGGTATCTTTGGACTTCATGTAAGCACCGATTATACTAGCGGTACAATTGGAATAAAAGAAGGTACTGATTATGCCGGAGTTACAATTTTTGACATTTTAATAAATGGTAAAGGCGGACATGGTGCTACTCCACAAACAACTATTGATCCTGTTGTCTGTGGATCATCAATAATCATTGCTCTTCAAACGCTGGTCAGTAGAGAAACATCCCCGTTAACACCAGTCACCTTGACTGTTGGTTCTTTTCACAGTGGAAATCTCAGAAATATTATTCCAGATCATGCAACTTTTTCAGGCACTTTGCGATGTCACGATCCTCAATACCACAATGTACTTAAAAGTCGAATTGAGCAGATGGTAAAATCTATTGCAGCTTCATTCAGAGCCAATGCGCAGATAACATTCAAAGATTCTTACCCACCAAATTATAACGATCCGCATTTATCAAAGCGATTTATAAAATCCATAAAATCTATTGCCGACTGCAATATTATTATCAGATCTGATCCAATAATGTATGCTGAAGACTTTGCTTATTACCAGCAAAAAATCCCTGGCGTATATGCTCACTTAGGAGTTAAACCAAAAGGAGAAAACTGGAATGGGTATGGAATTCATACCTCAAAATTCAATCCTGATGAATTTTCCATTAAAGCCGGAATTGCAGCCCATGTTGCATTTACACTAGATGTGTTGAACTGATCCTGAGATCAGTTTATTCAATGTACTTTTCTTCGCTTTTTTTAATTATATCTAGAAATTGTTCAACAGTTTCAGCCGAAAAGAGTTTTTCCCTTACATCCTCATAGGCCATTATACTCGACAGAGAAGAAAGAATCTGTGTATGCTCAGTGGAAGTGTTTGCAGGTGAAATCAACATAAAGATCAGATGAACCGGCTGATCATCAATAGCACCAAACTCTATACCATTTACCGAACGTGCAGCAACCATATAAAGTCTGTCTATTCCTGTTATTCTCGCATGTGGAATTGCTATTCCATAACCAATTCCAGTCGACATATCAGATTCACGTTCAAGAATCAGTCTTGAAATCTGCTCACCGTTATCAAGTCCATACAATGAAGCCATAAATTTTGCTGTCTGACGAAGTACCTGGTCTTTTTCGGTACTTTTCAGATCAATTAGAATTGAGCTTTTTTGAAGAAGATCCTGAATTTTCACTCACATTCCTTTGAATATATTAATTATCCATCGAACTCCGTTTTTTCCTGCGTTGTGTAGCCACAAGCACTCTGCCTGTAATATACACAATCAATCCGGCTACTGTTATTCCAAATGCGATTTGGGGCAGAACCGAACCGGAAAAACGAGTCTGCATGTAAAACAATAATCCAGCAACTGCAATAAAAAAACCCACCAGCATCAACACAAGGCCATGCCCGGATAGCCATAAAAAAATGTTTTTCATACATGCATCCTGTTCTATCCAGCAATAAACTGTTAAATTAAATCAAGATTCTATATTTTCAAATTTCCTTAAGAGTAATTTCACAGTCGTTGCATATCAACATGCTCTATACCTTTATTAAGCGGTACATTAGTTTAACCACCTCCAGTTAATTTCAAGCATTCAGATAAAATGATTTCTGACCAGCATCCCTTTCAAATACACATCAACAGATTAAGTTAATTATCCTGGAATGGACATATAAGCTTTTTCCAGATATCCTCAGAAATTAAGTGGAGTTTATCAAGAATTTCTTTAGTATTTTCCGGATCTGCAACAGTTATTCTGATCTCCAGCCGATTCTTCTCAAAAGCTTCGGATGGTTTGAATTGAACCCTGACTGGATCAGGATTTATAATTTTTTCCAGCTTTTTCCAGGATTCTTTAACCCTCATGAAGTTTGGAAATTTCATCGTAAAAACCAGATCTCGAATTTTTGCCATCTTTTGAGGATCATTCAATTTCCTGTTTTCACTAATTTTAACAAAACTTTCATTTTCCAGAATATTTTTAACACTGCATCTTTTACTATAAGCTAATTGCGGCAACCATTCCAGAAGCTCCTTTTGAGTTTGCCGGGTAAATGAAAACATTGAAAAAAGATCAAGTATAGCATCTGAATCCTTATCAAGAAGTAAAAGATCGGATATTAAACCAATGTCCAGTTTCCCTGACTCAACAGCATCAATCACTTTTTCCGGACAATTTTGTAATAATTCAATACTCTGCCTTTCATGTTTGTTAACTCCAAGATCTCCAAGTGCAGAAACATATTGATTTTTAGCGTATTTGCTTTTAAGCCAGCGAGAAAAAACAATTTTTTCTCTTAATTCCAGATATCTGTTCTTGTTTAAGTGAATCCTTAACAAACCGGCTGTATTTTCCTGATATGGCATTTCTGCAATGCAGCAAACACATTTTTTTATATTTTTATTTTTTAATGCAATTAATCGCTTGCATCCATCTATAATTATGAATCTGCCACCCGCCGACATTACAATAAGCGGGAAAAACAGATCCTGATCTGTTTTTCTTTTACAGGTTTTAGGATCAAACAACTGCTCTGGAATTACCAGTTTTGAATCAGGTATTTCTGATATTATCAGTTTTTTGGGTTCAAACCGGATTGCAGAAACTGGTGACTGAGATGAATCTTTCATATAATTTAATATTTCCTCTTTTTAAATATCCGTTAGCTACAATCCTGGCTTTTTTCTCAAGCATATTACTGACCATCACTCTTTTTTGTTCAGGCAGCGACTTGTCCAGTAATAGCCCCATAAGGCTCCTGATTCTGAATCTATCCAGACCCATTACAGATGAGGATAGTTGGTCGGGATGCCCACCATATCTTTTCAGGAGTTTTTCATTAACAAGGCCAACCAATTCTTTGCAGCAGATCCTTAACCACAAATCATAATCTTCACATGCCGGTATGGATTCATTAAATCCGCCAACCTCATTAAAAAGTTCACGCTCAATCATAACTGATGATGGAGTTATCATGCAACGCTGCAAACTTGCATCAAACAGATTTCCCTGAAATTTATGATGAGTCCGTGGTGGATTAACCTGTTTTCCATTCCGGATCCAGATCTCGTTTGTCTGTACTATCCTGTACTCAGGATTCTTTTTTATCCATTTTGTCTGTATTTCAAGTTTTTGCGGCATCCATTCATCATCAGAATCAAGAAACGCAATCCACTTTCCTTTAGAATGGTTTACACCAAAATTTCTTGCCCTGGAAACACCATTATTTAAAGAAATACGGTAATAAATCAAACTTTTCCGCTTTTTAATTATCTCTAAATCCAAAGTTCCATCATCAGACCCATCATCAACAACAATTAATTCATAATCAGTAAATGTTTGGGTTAAAACTGAATTTATTGCCCTTTCAAGAACATTTTTCCGATTATATGTGGGTATTATTACAGAAACATAAGGCATATACTGATCCATTTCAAGCTTATTAAAATATGATCAGCGCATTATTTATCAAAGTTGATTATCATGAAACGGAAAATATGAAACTGTAAGGCAACAGCTAAAGTCACAAATCCGTGGGCGTAATAACCCAAAGATAATTTACTGCAAAAATCAGGTTTCACATGACGGGTAATTGGCTATTTTTTGGATATCCATCACAAGGAATAAGTATAGTCAGGCGAAACCGGAACAAAACTGTTTCCGATTACGCCCAACATATTAAAAACATCTATTTAATAAGGAAGCTATGAACCATTTTCTTTTTGTCGGCTCTTAAAGCTGCAATATAGGATCCTCTTGCAGAAATGTTTCCGTAAGCGTCCTTCCGATCCCATAATATATTACTTGAAGACGCAGAAATAGATCTAACCAGTTTTCCACTCAGGTTATAGATATTAAGTACTCCATTAACCTTCTCATTTAACAGAAAGGAAACATTAGGTCCAGCATGAATAATTCTCATGGTCATCAGATCGACTGGAGATTTCCTCGCGATTTTGCGCACACTAACATGCTCAGTATTTATACTAACATTATCCAGTGATACGAGTGCTGAAGATCCCCCCATTCTAAACTCTATTCTTGCAAACGCATCAAATTGAGGAGTAAAAGTCCTCTCGAAAAAGCTTGAAACTTGTGGAAGGCTGACTGTTGTATCAAACAAAACAATAGAATCGTCTTCCATGCTTTTCACAGCTATTTGCAAATTCCTGACACCAGTTGAGTATCCATCAAAGGATAAATAATACTCTACACCTTCCAGCAATGTAAGATTATCCTGGGAAATAATAATATCGGAAAGTGAATCACCTGCCTCATCAATACTGATTTTCAGAGTTTTTTCTCTTACAAAAGCAGATGCTTCAGCTCCATTTTGCATAGCCAGAGTATTCCAGCCAGTCATTTCGTTGTCAAAATGACCATTAACTATCTGTTCTCCGTTTTTTACAGGGATACCAAAATTGTTAATCTGGAATACTGCACTTGTGCCCAAAACAGAATCACTTTCAGTATCAATAACCCTGAGCATGCATTCCATTGAGGTTACATTCGGAACAGTCCACTGATATGAATAAAGATTACCCACACTGTCTTCAATAAGTTCCCAATTTTTACCCTTATCTCCGGAATACTGAAGAGTAACAGTTTCGGCATCTGAGGATTTCCATTCTATCTGGACAGAACTACCGGCTTTAAGCACTGAGTTTGTAAAAGGTTTGATTACAAAAAATTCTGAAATGTCTGTTTTAACAAGACTTACATTATCTATGTAAATTTTTCCGGTGCCTGTAGCACAATTGAATTCAACCCTGTAATCCGGTCCGTTACTTACATCTTTGGCAACAAACGAATAACTAAAGGTCTTTTTCTCTGTTGTTAAATTGACCGGTATAGTGTCTCCGCCAGACACGGTGCTGTAAGCACCGCCACTTTCACCGACATTGGCATAAATTGCTATCTCCTGTGAAGCATACGCATCAAAGGAAAAATGATACATACATTCTTCTTCAAGCACAATAGACGGTTGAGACAATTTTACCTTGTAGCTGTTTTCCCTGTCTGTGTTTGATAAACTTTCAATTTCGATAACGTACTCACCATCAACAATTTTTCCAGATGCACTTCCTTCAAAAACATCAAAAACCCAATCAGTTGAATCGGAAAATTCACCATTCTTGATTACGTTACCACTGTCAGTAACAATTGGCGTTTCAGATGATGAAATGGTAAATTCCGGACTGATATCAGAAATTTTACCATCAGTACTGCTTACCATTATCTGGCATTTATCACCTGTAGCCTCCTGAGGAATAATCCAGGTATATTCATTGTCATTTGCAACTTTTTCTGTTATTGTTTTCCACGATTCACCGTTGGTATTTGTGTACTTGATTATAACATTGTTAAGAGAACCAACTGTAATCCATTTGATTTTCTTTTCAATACCCACATTCCATACTTCATCGACTTCCGGTTTTGAAATAATTATTCGTGTAGCGGTATCTTTTTCAAGCACTATGTCATTAAAGGCGATTCTGGCTTTCTGACGGGAAATACCACAGTTAAACTGCAATTGAACATCATAATCACTATTATATTTCATAAAGAAAGGTACATTATAGGTTTTGGGACTTTCGGTCAAAGCAACAGTTCCTGCGGAAGTATCAGAATAGACAATTCCGTTTCCTTCTAACTGTGCCCTGATTACAACCGGTTCCGTTGAATAAGCTTTAAATCTGAGAATATATGCTTCATTTTTTTCCAGTGTAATATTTCCCTGCTGTAATTGAGGCGCATTGTCACTTGGACCAGGCGTAGAAATATCAATAAAAAAGCGACCCAATGTTTCAATTTTCCCGGTGGCATCAGCCCCGTTTGAGTTGAAATTCCAAACATATGTCAAGCTGTCTGAAAAATCTCCGTTTTTTATGAGGTTTTGTGTTTCCTGAGCTGATAATAGAAACACTAATATGGTAGTAATCAAAATTCCTGTGCGCGATCCCATAGTTCTCCTCCTGTGATGATTTTTATGAATACAATGTGGATTTTTTTAGTGCATATAACTTATATACAGGTTCGAATTTGTGATTTAATTTTTAAAACCCGGAAGGTTCGAGAAAACTTCCTATATACATCTGTCTAAATACAAGCAATAATATATATAGTTTCAGGTTCAATATTGTAATAATTTATATCACATCTAAACTGGAAAAGATTAATTGATCAAAGCACACAATTTTTACTGTAAAGTTCATGTATGTTTTTAACTGACGGTGTTATTGAGAACTGATTAGCAAATCAAGACTGCCACTAAGTCAGCAATGAAAACCGGATTCAGGTGAATGACAATCACAAATCCCCCCAGCCGTGTGAATACCCCTTTATAAACTCTGCATCCTAAGTAATTATCATTGTCAACCAGGTATATTTCAACAGATGTACGTTGTATTTCCAGACCTGAAGTTAGTTTGATGATCAATGCTGTGAATTTATCATTTTAGAAAGTGGCAGGAAATGTGGCAGGATCTATTGAAGCTATTCACTCCTAATGCATGATCCAAGTACTTGAAAATGAGAAAGTCTGATGAATAAAAAGCCGGTGAAACGACAAAGACTGAAGCCTACAGCTAATATTGACAAATTTATTCAGTTTTTAACATCTGACTTTTGCGATAACCGGAAAATGATCTGAGGGGTAACGACCATTAAAAGTACTACGGTCAATTTCTGAAGCAATCGGGTGAGTTGAAACATCGGTAAATATATAGTCTATTCTCGGACCATAACGAAGTCCCAGAAACAAATTTAATGTACCTTCAAATGAATACGGGTTGAGTTTTCTGAAAATATCTATCATTCTGATAGAATGTTTTTGGTCGACACACGATAACTTTTTTTTACCTTTGAGATATCTTATTATTGAGTCACACTCAATTACATTAAAGTCACCGGTAATTATTACGGGAAGGGCAGTCTTTCGGTGTATAATTTTATTTACAAGGAGATTAATACTTTTCTGTCGTGAAAGAGCTGATTTATGATCAAGATGAAGATTGAACAGATATAATCCTTTTCGGGTATTTCTTTCCATAAACAAAGCCCAGGTACAAATTCTTGGTAATTTGTTACCCCAGTGAGAAGATCCGGGAACAGATGGTGTATCAGAAAACCAGAATGTTTCAGATTCTATTATTTCAAACCGTTTGGTTTTATAAAGGATTGCAGAATATTCTCCCTTTTCAGAACCATCATCGCGAGCAGATCCCAGCTCACTATAATGTTTCAGATCATCTTTCATATCATTCAGTTGAAACCGAAGTGCTTCCTGAGTTCCAATAATATCAGGCCTTCTTTTTTTAATCAGATTAACAACCATCTGTCTGCGGTTTTTCCAGCAGTTTTTACGATCATGAGCTGCACCGTAACGAACATTAAAACTCATTATATCGAGATACAGAATATCACTCCCGTTTCGGTATCAAAAGCTAAGTTATTGTTATTCAAGAAATTAGTTTCAAATAAAATAAAATTGTCCACAAAACTGAATGCCTCAATGTAATTTATAAAGTATTTGAAAATTGAGTTGGAATACATCTCAGCTACAAACTATTATATAGATGAAGCGTTTTTTCCAGAACAGGTTAAAACGGAAAATACGAACATTTGTACCAGCATCCTGAAAGGAAAGATAATTGTGATTGCCGCTTTCCTGACTGTTTGTACTGAGTGCTTAAGAAAATTTTAGTATTGCAGGCAATTGCTTAATTTCGAAGTATATTTTTTTTAATCACTTGTTTCAGCAGTTCACAAAATTGTTGGAATTTAATACTATTTGGACCTATTTTATAGGTTATTTTTCATAGAAATTATTAGATGTGAACAAACCTTCATTACCTATAGCTGAAGAGGGAAGTCTTGGTCTGTATCTGAGAGAAATAGGCAAACTCCAACCTCTTAGCTCTGAAGAAGAAGCCCGTTTAGCAGCCAGTATTCGCAAGGGTGACAAAAAAGCTCTGGATAAATTGGTTAAAGCCAATCTGAGATTTGTTGTAAGTGTTGCACGAAATTACCAGAATCAGGGATTATCACTATGTGACCTTATTAATGAGGGGAATGTTGGGTTGGTGAGAGCTGCAAAAAGGTTTGATGAAAAAAAGAATTTTCGATTCATTTCGTATGCTGTGTGGTGGATACGACAAGCCATTCTTCAATCATTAGCTGAACAATCCCGAATAATGCGTATACCTTTGAATCGCGCTGGTGCAATTCATCGTATTGGAAAAACTCAGATAGAGCTTGAACAACGTTACAATCGTTTACCCGACACATCTGAAATTGCCCGCGAACTGGATATTCCGGAAAGTGCTGTACAGGAAACCATTAATATTGCATCCAGTCACATTTCGCTTGATGCACCGTTAAAAGACACTGATGGTTCTACTTTAATAGACATGATTCAGAATCATCAACAAGGAAACAGACCCGATGAAGGTATTCATGCAATTTCTCTTCATGCAGAAATTCATCGAATGCTGGATATGCTTACTGAGCGCGAAAAGGAAATAATTAAGCTTTATTTTGGAATTGATAATGAAGTTGCTTATACATTAGATGAAATAGGTCGAAAATTTAATATAACTCGTGAAAGGGTCCGGCAAATTAAATCAAAAGCTCTTGAAAGATTAAAAGGTTTACCTGATGTAAAATCGCTTGAAGCATTCAGGGAGTAAATTCATGAAAATTATTTATTTGATTACTGTAGCAATGTTTTTATCTTGTGGCGGTCCAGGTTTTGTCGATACATCAAAATTACCAGATACTTACCAATGTGAGCATATGAAAGAAATATGCAAAGAAGCACGCGATTTTGAAGTTCAATATTCGAAAATGTCTCAGGAAGAACAAAAAGAGTTTGAAATCCTTTTAAAAACCTATAATAACCAGTGTAATGATGCATTGGAGGCATGCCGCAGAAGTGGTAAATAGTCGATTCAATCATTATTTTCTGTGTTTTAACCCCAATAATACAGAGCTACCCTACTATTAAAATTCCAAATAATTTTTCTATAATTTTTTTAAAAAGTTCAACGGTTTCTTATCGTTTTGATCGATACACCATAAGCAACTGAATATTCCATATTTATTTTTTGATTTTGTACTATTTTGTACTTATATTAGTCATACAGGGATATATTCAGGGTATTTAGTTTAATCGATTTAGCTATTTTAAAAATATTAAAAAATTTGAACATTTTATCTTTTCCTGTAACAAACATGTTTTAATACCAAATAACAGGAAAAACCAAGAGGTTAGGGAATAGTTTTATGCGCAACCGACTTTTTTTTAGTTCGTGGGTTTCACGAATTTTGTTAAATATGAATCCCTCCATTGCGCTCTCCGGAAAATCCTGTTTTAATAAATATTCAGGTTTTAATGAAGCCAAATGCTTAAAACAGAAAAACTATTATGGTATGCTTTTTTTAAATAGAACACTTGAATTCTTCTCAAACTGTTTTTCATCATTTACTGTTCATGCGATTTCACTTTTTGAGTCTTTTAGCAAAAACGATCCAGGCGATAATTACTTTTTGGTAATAATAGGCTACGGACTTCATAGTCCAGATTTTGTGGAATATATCTTGAACAAACCAGAGTTTAACAGCTATTACCAAGAACTCTTAAAATTAAAAACAAGAAAAACTTTTTTTGAAGCTGTATTATTCCAGTAGTTTGGAAAAATCACTATTACAGAATTTTTCCAGCAGATAATACAATATCCGGTTTTCGTGAGATTAAGAGAATTTTCAATTGGGGTTGAAGATGACTAACAGATTAAGCACTGAAAATTTTGCTAAACTTGTTATAATTTTTTTTCTGGGTGCTTTTGTTCACGGAAATGAAATTTGTAAAATCATTCTGGATTGTCCCGGTAATTATAATGGAGATACAGTAAGAGTTGGAAGCAATGTTGTAGCTCTTTCAGAAGTATTTAATCACTGTGCACCCGATTCAATCGTGGAAGCTCCAATCATTGATATTAAAGATACTATTTCTGTTTTTTTTGTAATTGATCACTCTTCCAGCATGAGTCACATGGACTCTACTGCAATGCGATATCAGGTGGTTGCTGATCTTATTGATACAATAGCAGCAAAGTCTCCACAATCAGAAATAGGTCTGGCGGTCTTTTCGAATCAGTTACTTCACAGTTACAATGATGATCCGTTTTATGTGCAACTCGATCAAGACAACCCTGACTGGCATGACTCTTACATTCCATTAACCCGCCTTGATGCAGAAAACTCCATAGAAAAATTAAAGAAAAGTATAGAAATCAGCAGTGCAGCCGGGGATATAGATGCAGGAGGAAATTTTCGCCTTGTTAATGGAAATTACGATCCCACAGGAAGACGGGATAGTCGTTTATTTGAACAGGGAATAAATCACAATGGTGGTTATAACGGTGGTACAGACATTACGCTTGGTTTTGAAGCTGCCCGTCAGGCTTTCCAAACCGCTTCGAACCCCAGAGAAAAACAGTTTATAGTTTTTTTATCTGATGGTGTTCATCAGAGTGTCGATGTGGAAAGAGGAGAGTTTCAAACTGATTATCTGGCTGGTATCAATATACCTACAACCTTTACCGCTTTTTTCATAAATATAAATCAGCCAATACCAGAACAGATTGTTACAATGACAGAAAACATCAAATCAAATGGATATTCTGAAACAAATGAAAAAAGTGAAGTATGGAAAAATCTGGGTTCTGTAAGCGAACTATCCTCCAGGTTATTGAATATCCTGAATTTCGGTGAGGGTACACAGGTATTTACAAGTACACCTGTAAGCATCACAATCAACGGTATTACAACAGAAAATTTTGACAATACGAATGCTGTTTTTGACAGGATGATCCCGCTCACCGGAGTTTCCACCTCGCTTGAAATCTCTTATACATGGCACTGGAATGAACCCGTTAATAAAAATTCAACTGCAGATTATAAAGTTGTAGTACAACAGAGCCCAAATCCAGATCCCGCTCTTCAAACCATTTGCTGGCCTCAGGGAAATCTGAAGTTTTACTATGAAGGAGATGAACTGAGATCTGTTGAAGAACAGCACACTTCAATTCAAATCAGGTATTATCCTCCTGAGGGTATATGGCCACAAACTGGCATTGATTTGATTATAAAAAACGGCAGTAATACAGATTCGCTTGTCTTACAAACCGGTAATCAGGATGATTATTTTTACTCTTCTTTCACAAGAGAATTTGGTACCCCTCTTCCAGATGACAATATTCTTCAGAATGAACCAAATGGCAAAATAATAGCTGTTTATCGTAATCCAGAGCTTCCACTTGATACTGTAATTCATGAAATTTCTGTTGGAGAACCGGAAATTATTGGGGTAGAAGCTGCATATTACCTGGATACCAATGCAAACGGATACCCGGATATTATCAGAATTATCCAGGATGAAGATTCCAGGCTTACAAATGAACAGGTATCCTTTTTAAAAGATTATATTAATTTTACACAAACCGAAAGAAACCTTTCAATTTCAAAACTCGTTTCTACAGAACAGGGTTTTGACATTATTCTTGATGAATCTTCACAGAAAATTGCATTTACCGGGTTGTTTCCTGAAGAACGACTTTATATTGACAGAGTTTCGTTTTCAGAAGGTGGTGAAATGCCCGCTGTAAATATTACAATTGGTGACAGTATGGCACCGGTCATAGAAGCTGCGGCTTATTATGGTTCTGTAAATACTCATATCATAGATACACTGGTTGTAACATTTACAGAAAATGTAAACAGCAATTTTCATGAACAGCCGTTTTTATTAAGAAAAGAAAACGATACAGAGGATTACAGCCTTAGATTATCTTTAGAAAAAATCAATGAAAAAACAGTCACTTTTTCTGTTATACCTGTTACAAATCAGGAAAAACCTTCACAGGATTCAATAAATATTAACACAATTGCAAGTGTAGGAGACAAATCGAGAAATATTCAGCTTAATCCAGAAAACAAAAGATCCAGACTTGATTACTATCTTTTATATTCAATTGGCACAGTTGCTTACTTTGATGATAATGGGGATGGTTTGATTGATATTGTCAGGTTTTCTATGGATTCGACCCCCACCCAGGCACTTTTGGACCAGCTTTATTCTACAGTAAAACTTCCTTCATACCGGAATTTCAGTTATGACCTTGAAGATTTTTCTGCAATTCAAAATGGTTTTGAGATCAAAGTAAAGCAGTCCAAGGGAACAATACCTTATACGGCTGTAGATTCTCGTGATACAGTTAGCATAGTTTATACTGAAGCAACTGATGGAAGTGTTGTTAATCCATCAACTCTCCAGGTAATTGACAGTGTAGCCCCTGTACTTATTAATGTTATTTATATTCCGGGGATTATCGACAGTTCAAGCGGATCCATTTTTAAAGACTCGCTTATAGTGCGATATTCTGAACCTGTCGATCAACCTTCGAGTAATCAACCATTTCGTTTTTTTGATCCGAAAACCGGTAAAGAGTATTCTATGCAGTTAAAATTTGTATCCCGGATCTCACCTGATGAACAGATTTTTGATGTAATTGATATCATTGATAAAAATTATCCATCAACATCTGATTCTGTAAGTATTAATCCCGCTGCTCAGGTAAGTGATACAGCTAACAATGTTCAGGATTCAGAAAACAAAAAGGTACCTTTAAATATTCGTCCACCAAAAAACGATTATAGGATTACGTCTCTTAACAATCCATCAGATCCTCAAACCGCCGTAATACCTTCAAGTGTTCGAAACTATTACGGAATCAAAGAAACAAAAGGTATTCTTATAATTGCAGAACCGGTTTTAAATTTAGCCGGGAATACTGATATATCCGGAAAACTGAAGATTTATGATGCAACAGGAAATCTTGTGTTTTTTAAAAAGTACAATTCAGCGAAAAGCATGGGAAAAACAAGTACAGCAGCTTTTGTATGGAATGGCAAAAACAGAAACGGGAAAGGGCGCGATGTAGGTACAGGAACCTACCTGGCGGTTATTTCCATTGATGATAAAATAAAGAAACATTTGGTTCAACACAAAATAGGAATAATGCGTTCAACCTCATCAAATGATGAATAATGGGGATGGTATAAAAAATGAATCTACTAAAAAAATTACCGCAAAATACCAATTATTTAAAAAGTTTAATCAGCGTATTTTTTGTAATGGGAGTTTTATTTCAAGGTTTAAAAGCAGATGGTCTTCCAGGGGAATATATTCTCTCGGACCAGTGGAGGGCCTTATTTAAATATCATTCTCCATTGACTAATCCGGCTTTCATGATGGAAAACACTTATATATCGGTCAGAGGGGTCGCTGCGATAACTCAAAGCGAAGTATCAAAACTGTGGGAAGCCGGTATAATTGTTCCTGTGGGTTTTTATCATGCATTGGGATTTGGAGTGGTTGCAGAGAACGGACAAACTGTTGTAAATACCATAACAAGGGATTCTATTCAGAAGTCAAATAATAACAATTATCTTTTCACACTTTCCTATGCTATTAATCCATGGCGAAGATTAAATGCAGGTGTTAACTTGAACATGGCATATCAAAGCAATTTCGGTCAGGACCCTTCAATAGGAATTGGAGCTGATCTGGGATTGACCTACCGAATTCTTTTTCATCCTGTATGGGGATATCATATTTTGGGTGTTACATTTCAAAATTTGATTTCACCACAGCTTGCAGTTGATGAAAAAATGCCGTATTCCTCTGAAATCAAAGGTTTTTATCGTTCTACCTTTTTACAAAACAGACTTGAGTTTAATTTACAGTACAACCTCACCGATTTTTTGACAAAAGCAGAAAAATTTCTTGATAATAGTAAATCTCTTGAATGGACATTCTCCGTTCAGGGTGGATTCTGGATTTTGCCATTTTTTGCGATCAGAGGATTTACAGACTTTGGTGACACAAAAAAACTTGAGTACTGGGGAGCTGCCTGCGAGCTTAATGTACCGCAAGTTAATGGCGGCAGAGACTTTTCGGTAACATACCAGTTCAGGGATCAACTTGAAGGATCACTCAGAGGTTCTCAATCGCTTTATCTCAGGGTTGATATTGGCGCAAACCGTGAAGAAAGACGGATAAGGAAGACTGCACGGTTTGCCAGTCTGAATGCCAATGAATTATACACCCGCGCGCTGACATTGTATCACAAGGGAAATTATTGGGATGCATTCTTTACATTCAGACGGTTGACTGTAGAATATCCTGACTTCTATAAAAATGATATCGCAGAATACCATGCAGGTTCATGCCTCGAAAAACTTGATTTGAGAGAAGAAGCAATCAAGGCATACACCAATGTAAAAACCAATTATCCGATGAGTTCAGCAACAGCAATGGCAGATCTGGGATTAATGAGGGTACATTATCGCAAAGAAGATTATCCCAAGGCAGCCGATCAATACACTGAATTGAATAAGCCATCAGTATCAGATTCTCTGAGACAACATGGTTGTTACCTGATGGGTGAAACAGATCTGGCCCGAAAAGAGTACAGCAGGGCCCTTAGGTATTTTGCACTCGTACCCGAAAATCATCCGGATTATGTTTTTGCTCAAATTTCAACTGCAACTGCTCACGCACTACTTGATTCTGATACTCGCTTGATTGTAACCGCACTTGAGAACTGCATTAGTGCTGATGCCAAAACTAAGGAACAAAAAGAGGTTATTAACAGGGCATACTTGCTGCTTGGATATATATTCTATGAAGACAATGCATTATCCAAGGCTGTAACAGCATTACGCGAAATACCGAAAGACAGTTACCACTATGAAGATGCTCAACTTGGGCTTGGATGGACTGCAATAAAAGCCCGCCAGTGGAAAGATTGCATTGATGCTGGAGTAAACCTGGCTCAAAGCACACGAAAATTTATTTTACAGTGTGAAGCTGCACTTCTACAGGGGTATGGTTATATTTTGCAGAAACAATATCCCCAGGCACAGATGATACTTCAGCCGATGTTCGAAAAAATGAATTCCTACAACTGGCTTTCTGAAGATTCTATTACATCCGAAAGAATGAGATATGAAAACAACCGTATCACTTATGATTTTCTTGGTGAGAAGATCTCTGATGCATCTATGAGAGGGGCTGCAACGAAAAAAGAAGATATCGACAAAATGCATTCTGATCAGGAACAGCTTAAAACCAATATAGATAAATACTATATCTTTTCAGACGAAAGTCACAGGACGATGTTCTTTCAACGAAGTGTAGAGAAGGTCAAGGGTGACATTGATTATGCACTTGCAACAGTTCAAAAACTCACCAATTCCACAGATTTACAAAAATTACAGCAGAAAATGATGGAAAAGGATAAGAAAATGGCTGATGAGATAGAAAAACTTCAACAACAAATGAATGAACTGAATGCTGAATAAGTATTATTAATATTATCTTGATAAAGAGAGTTGCCTGAAACAACTCTCTTATTTTTTTATTTGGACATGTTCTGAACAATTATATTGCTAATAATATTTACTTTTCAAATAAATTTCTGGTGATTTTTTAAATGAGGAACATATTTATCCTTTCGTTTATTTCTGTTTTTAATATTTATGCTTTTGATATACCATCTCTGTATCAATGCAGTGGTGTTCAATTAATCCGTGAGGTTGAAAACGGAGATCTCAGGTACAAATCGTTCAGCGTACAGAGCTTATTTGTTAAATTTGATTACAACCGGATAAACATTTATGGAATTCATAGCGGAAAAAACATTTGCAGATCCTTTGATATTGCACGCATTTTTATAGACACTGTGTATATAAAAACAGATATCAGGGAATTTGGTAACAATGATCTGAAATTTTATATAAGTAATGATACCTTAATTGGCAATTATGACTTTCTTAACAATAATACGAATCAAACCAGTATCAAAATTCTTGTTACTAAAATTGGTATAAACAGGGAATCAGGTCTAAAAAGGTTATGTAAATAGGTATTAATTAATTAAGAATCTTAATATGAATCCGGTGATAATATAAACTGAATTTCCCGGACAATCACGAATAGTTTAATAAACTTCATTTTTGATTTTATATAATTGTGTTAAATGTTATCTTGACTTCCCCATCAGAATCAGATTTTTGTTTTTCATATTTTTCAATTTAAACTGTTGAAATCATTTAAAAGGTAAATATATTTTTTGTTAAATATTCAGACAGTTTGACAAACAGGTTTATATGATCAATGACTAATAATATTTTGAATATAATAACCAGAATTAATGTTATTTTTTTGACTATCCTTATTACCACAACCCAGGTGTTTTCAGAACAGTTTCATGGTTCATCTGTAAAAACAATTGATAATCAGATTCAAATCCTTGACTCAGAGATAACGGACATCTCCAATAAGATTCGTAATCTTCAATCTGACAGTATAAGAGTGATAACAGAGTACAATACAAAGAAGATACAGCTTGAAAACTCGTTGTCAGATATCGAAAGTTCCCTGACTCTTGCCAAAAGTAATCTCCAGAATTTCCAAATGCAACTTCAGGACAATAGACAGGACAGTATAAGTTTAGCAAAATCATATATGCAGAAAAGAGAAAACCAATCAAATGATCTTGCATCTTTGGAGAAAGAAACCGGAGTTTTATCTGGAAATCTCAAATCAATGAAATCAGAGCTTGGAAGTCTCGAAAACATATCAATACTGACAACAGACCAGAAGATTATAACACTTAAAAACGACAGCACAAAGACTGATTCGTTAATCAATTTTCATATCCGGATTGTTGCTGATCATGATAGCAAGTTACAGCAGCTCAAAAATGATTCGATAACACAACACTTGAAACTTCAATCTCTTCGTGAACAAAACCGACAAAAATCATCAAATTACGATAGTTTATATATGCATTCAAGAAAATCTGTTGATCAGATATCGCAACAGTTATCCGAAGTCCGTAATAAATACAATGCTTCAATTGTCAAAACACAGGATGAACTCAAAATTCTTACAAGCCAAAAAATCAAATTAGCATCGTCTTTTACTCAACAGAAAATTCAATTTGATAAAATCAAAATTGAACGAGAGAAGCTTAACAACAGCCTTAAAGGGCTGAAAAAACAATATAATAGAGAACGGGCTCCCTATATTAGAGCTATACGGGAATCAGATTCTCTTTTGCAATTGCGAGTACGCCAGAAGAAATTATGGACTGTTATGAATGAAAAACTCAGAATCGACAGTATGATAATGGAAACCAGGAATGAGTTGGACAAGCAGATTCAGCTTTCGGCAAAAGGTAAAAGAAGTGCGAAAAAAATGGTTGAACAAACAGAAAACAATCTTCATTCATTGTTGGGAAAACAGAATGAATATTTTGGCCATCCAGGTGTTAAACATGCTGATTCAGAGTTAGCCGGTTTTACACTTTCCCAGAAACGACAACACATAAACAAATTTATTTCTTCCATTAACGCTGACCTTGAACGCCTTTCTGATATCAAAAAAAAGAATGAACTTATGCTTTCTGATTATGATAAACAGAAACCTGTTAAAAACAACCCCTCAGTGCAAAAATATCGGAATATAAACAATACATACAAAAATCTGGGAACACATCTCTCCAAATTAACACATGTTAAAGATTCCATAGACAGTGCCATTACCATTAAACAGAGTGCTTTAAATAGTTTGAAAGAAGAATGTAAAAGGGATATTCAGGCAGTAGAATCCAAATTAACTGCGGCTGTTGGTCAGATGAATCAACTGGATTCCCGGCTTAAACAAATAAATACAAATTCAAATACTATTGAGAAGAAGGAAAATGATAAACTGATACAAATTTCAACACGAATCAGATCCTCTCTCAATGAAAGAATGAGATCGGAACAAGAAATTATAAGATTAAAATCACACAAAGAGCAGTTAAAAAAGGATATCAATGATGCTTTTGTGGATCTTGACCTGAAAAAACAACAGGCAAAGCGGGATATTATCACATTAAAAGAAAAAATCGCAACAGCAGAATCTCAATTAAGCAAACTATCCGAAAGCAAAGTTAAATTATCAGGAGATAACAACAATGTATACACTGATTACAGAACAAAAAATACAGATTTGGTTAACATAAATCGCAGTATAAATGATTCCATAACTCTTCTAAAAACCAAAATTCAGAATCTTCAATCCAGGTCATCAAATATTACTTTGGCAATAACAGAATCCCAGAAACATACAGTTGATAAACTTGATGAAATCAAAAAACAATTAGGGGTGTTGTATAATCAAATCAGTCAAAAGCAGGCTGCAATCAAGTTACTGCATAAAAACAGGGAAAATGCTATTGCAACTGCAAAGGATGAGAATTTAAAACAGGTTTCAATGCATTCATCAAATGACAAAAATACAATAAGCAATTCGATGCCACCCAAAGTACCGGATGAACCGAAGTCTGGATCACAGCAAAGGAAAGCAGAAAATAACAGACAGAATTCTCCCAGACATGATAATCTAAATTCAGTCTCAATTGAACCTGTGCCCAATGGTTCCATACATATTTATGACAGTCTCATTACTGTAAAAGAGAATGAACTGGCCCGGTTAAAAGCTTCAAGAGAAAAAATTTATATGCAAGGCATGGAAAAACAATACAAACATGATGAAAAGGCGCAAGCAGTAAAAACACCCAATGCAGGTAAGGCTGTATCCACCGGGTATCGGCCAAACTCAGATGAAGTCGAGGCAACCAACACAATAATCGAACAGATCTACGAATTGCTTGGAAAAGACAAGCCACGAGCTGCCAGAAAACTTTTTTCATCTCAAAGAAGATTACTTAAAAAACATGCAGCCCCAGAGGCAATAAAGATGCTTGAAGCTGCTATTTCGAACTGACAGAATCTGGTCTTTAAACAAATATAATCTTTTTTGAAAACCCGGAATAGCCTGTTTTCAATCATACTTTTGAGTATTTGTTAATCAGATGCCAGATTTTGCTTTCAATATCTGGCATCTGCAAATTCTACCCATCCACCAGCCTTCACCAGGGCATTATCAAATTCTGTAAGATCGAAATCGATTTTTTTACTACCGCCTTCCCACAAAAACTCCAGCTTTTTTTTGTCTGAATCGATATTACAAATAATATCTCCATGTTTTGACAATGCAAAAATTTCATTTATAACCTCACAAGGGAGTTCAATTGCAAGCATACCACCATTGAACATATTCTGACGAAAAATGCGGGCAAAATTTTCTGCAATTACACATGTAATATCGTTTACTTCAAGTGCCCAGGGAGCATGCTCACGTGATGATCCGCAGCCAAAATTAGCCCGGGTTACGATTACTTTTGCACTCCCCCGCCATGATCCGTCGGGCTCGAATCCGTCAAGAACAAGATCTTCGAGCAGATATGGTTTCAATGCATCCTTCTTTACCTCTGTGAGATATTTTGCAGGAATGATTTCATCTGTATTAATATCAGATCTATCGAGAAACAGTACTGGTCCTCCAAATGTTTTCATATCTTTTTCCTTTCTATTTTATCAGAGTTCGTGGATCTGTAAGGTGTCCGGTTATACCGCTTGCTGCAGCTGTTGCTGGGCTGGCCAGATGAACCATTCCGCCTTTACCCATACGCCCATTGAAATTACGATTCGTTGTTGACACACACACTTCACCTTCAGCAAGCACACCTGTTGACATTCCAAGGCATGCTCCACAGGTCGGATTGGCAACGCAATAACCGGCTTCCATAAATATTTCAATCAATCCTTCTTTTAACGCCTGCATGTACACTTTTGGTGTTGCCGGACTCAAGATACCCCTTACCCCGGAACTGAGTCTGGTACCTTTTACAATTGCAGCAGCTTCCCGTATATCGGAAATTCTGCCATTTGTGCAGCTTCCTATATAGACCTGATCAATTTTTACATCTGATACATCCGCGACTTTTTTTACCTGATCAGGTTTGTATCCGACCGTCACAACAGGTTCAAGATCGGATATGTCTATTTCCAGTATCCGGTCATATTCGGCATCCGGATCTGAGTGCCACTTTTCAAAATCAGCAAGTGCATCAGCCTGATCCTTATAATCATTTGAAATAAACTGCCAGAGGTATTCGACCGTTTTTTGATCAGGCATACATAGTCCGCTTGTTCCTCCGGCTTCTATTGCCATATTGCAAAGAGTCATCCGCTCTTCCATGCTCATATCAGAAACTGTCTTACCCCTGAATTCGATAACATGATCGGTAGCACCATTTACAGTCAATCTCCTTATTACCTCAAGGATTACATCCTTTGCATAAACTCCACGATTTAATTTACCATTAATGTTAACCAGAATGCTTTTCGGCAATCTGAAGGCACATACACCCTTAAGAATTCCTACTTCGAGATCTGTTGTGCCAACCCCTGCAGCAAAAGCCCCAAATGCTCCATGGGTACAGGTATGACTATCTCCCATGATAACGGTATTTCCCGGCCGGATAAAACCTTTTTCCGGGAAAATCGCATGGCAAACGCCATTTTCCCCAATGTCAAAAAAATCCCTGATATTATGACGTTTTGCCCAATCACGGAGTATTTTTCCCTGCATGGCACTCTTCGAATCTTTTGCAGGAGTAACATGGTCAATAACAGCTTTGATTTTTGATGGATCAAAAACCCGGTCCTTGTTTCGCCATTGGAGATCAGCTATTGCCACTGGTGTTGTAATTTCATGGCACATAACTACATCAAGAGCCAAAACCTTAGTTCCACTAAACGGTTCATCTTTAAGATGCGCATCGAAAATCTTTTCAGTAATCGTTTTTCCCATATTCATCCTTTCGTTTTAACGAAACACACAGTTCTGAAGAAATTTTACTGCCCTGCACTGTTTTTAAAATAATCTACATGCGGTGGTGTTATACTCCATACTGCTTTAAAATTCGTTTTACTACAGTTTCGAAGCTGATGTTTTTGATTGGATTTGTAAAATACACTATCCCCTTCTTTTATTGAATATTCAGAACCATCAACTATCAAAACCGCCTCCCCTTTCAAAACAAACCCGATCTCTATCCCTTCATGCCCATCATTACTCATTGTAGTTTCAAAGCCTGGTTCGACCTCAAGAAGAAACATTTCTGCCTGATGTGCCCCCTGTACGCTGGTCATAAGCTGCTCGTAACAGATTCCATTATTTCGTAACTTTAGTCGTTCTCCGCTATGGTGTATTCTGACACTCTGATTACATGATAACAGCCGGAAAATATCTGCTGTTTCAATGCCCAGAACATTGCAAACCAAAATCAGCGTTTCTATTGATGGAGAAACATTTCCCCTTTCTATCTGACTGAGCATACTCACCGAGATACCGGCTTTTTGTGCGATATCACTCTGATTCCTGCCGGTTTTCTCTCTGTAAGTTTTAAGTATTTTACCCAATCGGGGCATAACATCTTTTAGCAATACTGTATCCATTACAGTAATTATAAATTTTGCATCAAATGAAATCAAAGATTTTTTAAAAATTGCATAAATTCAGAAACTATTTTCATTATAATAGTAAAAATGCAGATTTCCTGAATGAATTCGTACTAATATTGAATCAAATGGTTAGATTTACTATAAATGGAATCTGATATGGAAAATCCCAACATAAATGAAGAAGCGAATCTTGATGAACTTGAAGATTTGAATCTTAATATTGAAGACATAGATAACCTGAAAAACCTCACAGCCCGTCGGGTAATAGAGATAGTCAGCGGTGATATTGTTGATCATATTCAGGATGATGAATATCTTCTTGATTCTATTGGCAAAAAGCCAGGAACATATTATCGGGATCTGATATTGGCTCTTATTCAGATCAGATTACCTGAAGATGAAGCGAAACGGGACTGGAAGGAAGTTTTAAAACACAAGTATCTTTTAAGTGAGAAGCTTGGTCGCAACGTCGGAATACATGTTGCCACCCTGGATTATTATACAAATATCAAAAAAAAGGTTACTAATCCAAAAATAATAAGCACTCATGAGTACCTTGATACTGCCAGCAGGGCTATAACTGATGATCTGACCAAAGCATACAATCGTCATTTTTTTGAAGATGAATTCAGGAGGTTGTTTCTTAATGCGAGGACAACCGGTAAAATTTTTTCATTGATCATGCTTGATCTGGACCATTTTAAAATTTATAATGATCTGAATGGACATATTCAGGGTGATATTGCGCTTATAGAAGTGGTCCGTATTCTTCATGCAGTCTGCAGTAAAGATGATACGGTCTGCAGGTATGGTGGAGAAGAATTTACGGTTTTATTGCAGTCTCAACCACTGAATCTGGCGCTTAAAACGGCTGAAAACATTAAACAGGCACTTTTTGATTATAGATTTGTAAACGAACAGTCTCTGCCGTGCGGCCGTCTTTCTGCATCGCTGGGAGTAACTTCGTACCGTGATGATGTTACTTCACCGCAGGACATGCTGGAAGAAGCGGATGTTGCTTTGTACAGAGCCAAAAACAGTGGAAGAAATCGTGTTAAAGCCTTTTTAAGCGATCAGATAATATGAAAATTGATTCATTCATTAATGGCAATACAAGGGTTGTCTGTCTTATTGGTAATCCTGTAAAGCATTCCTTGTCTCCACAGATACATAATCATGCGTTCAGGTATCTGGACCTTCCTTTTGTTTACATCCCGTTATCAGTGCATCCGTCATTACTGCATTCGGTTATACATACCATGCGGGCATGTTCTTTTGCAGGTGCGAATGTGACTATTCCGCATAAAAGCTCTGTTATTTATTACTGTGATGAGCTTTCATATCTGTCGCAACATACCGGAACTGTTAACACGCTGTATTTCAGAGATAACAGACTCTGTGGTACAACAACTGATCCGCAGGGATTTTACAGAGCATTATCATGGATGGGTCATGATCTGGAAGGCAGTAATGTAGTAATACTTGGTAATGGCGGTACAGCCCGTACTTTAGGAATAGCATTGTCCCTCGAAAACAAAATAAGTTCTCTTGTAATTTGCGGAAGGAACCCGGATCGTATTTCTTCACTTGCTTCACACATTACAACTATCACCGGTCGTCTGGTTGACTACTGTTCACTGAAAGATTCAAAACTGAGAGACATACTCAACGACTGCAACCTTCTTGTTAACTGTACAAGTGCAGGAATGTATCCTGATACGGAAAAAGCTCCTCTTGCGGCAGATTATTTTCACAAACGCATGACTGTTTTTGATGTGATTTACAACCCAATAGAAACCCGGTTTCTTGCTGAAGCAAGGCGGGCGGGATGCAAAACACAAAATGGTTTACGGATGCTTTTGTACCAGGGATTGAGTTCGTTTAAACTCTGGACTGGTATTGATGTTCCCGAGGAGATATATGATATTGATACTTTATCAGAGATGATCAGATAGTTGGAGCTTGATATGAAATGGAAAGTTCAGCCCTCCCGTTTATCCGGATCGATTACGATACCTCCGTCAAAATCCCATACGATAAGGGCATTGTTGATAGCATCACTTGCTGAAGGCAGATCTGTCATACACAAACCACTTCTTAAGGGTGATGGGGGCTCGGCGCTTGAAGCAGCGAAGGCACTGGGTGCGCAAACAGAATTGAATAATGATGACCTGATTATCACTGGTATAGGGAACGATTTTGATGCCGGTGATGATTTTTTTAATATGGGAAATTCAGGAACCGGAACAAATCTTTTTGCATCAGCTGCTGCGCTTGGTACAAGAATGAGAAGGTTTGACGGAGACGATTCATTACGATCGCGTCCGTTTCGTACAATTCTTGAATCACTGAAAAATCTGGGAGCAACATATACAACTGATAATAAGCAGTCAGATTTGCCATTTACGATTCAGGGTCCGTTACGTGGTGGAAAAACCCGTATAAACGGGATTTCATCACAATACGTATCGAGTCTTTTACTCACCTGTCCACTTATCAGAGGAGCTGACTCTGAGTTTACAGTTTATAACCTACACGAAAAACCATATATCGAACTTACACTCTGGTGGCTTGACAAACAGTGTATATGTTATGAGTGTTCTTCCGATTACAGCCGATTTTATGTCCGGGCAAATCAATGTTACAAGCCTTTTGACATGGCAGTTCCATCCGATTTTTCATCTGCAACATTTGCAGCAGTTGGCGCAGCCATTACAAACAGTTCATCAGTTAAACTGAAAGGACTTGACTTTACAGACCCGCAGGGTGACAAGGGAGTATTTGAAATTCTTGAAAATTCAGGAGCCAAAATCGAAAAGGAACCTGATGGTGTAAATGTTTCCGGAAACAGGCAATTAAAGGGCAATGTGATTGATCTTAACAGTATGCCTGATGCGCTTCCGGCAATATCAGTTCTGGCTTGTTGTTCACAGGGTGAAACCCGTATCATAAATACCGGTCATGCCCGGATAAAGGAAACCGACAGGATCTCTGTTATGCAAAAAGAACTGTCAAGAATGGGAGCCGATATTCATGAAACTGATGACGGACTTCTGATTCGCCAGAGTAAACTTCATGGTGCGAATGTCCACGGGCATCATGACCACAGGGTAGTAATGGCTCTTGCTTTGGCAGGTATGGTTGCAGAAGGAGAAACAGTAATTGACACAACTGAAGCTGCACAGGTAACTTATCCCGGTTTTGTTGAAGATTTTGGAGCTATTGGAGCAAATATAGAAACTATTGGATCATAATGAAAATTACAGTCAATTTAAAAGAGCGCTCATACGATATCAATATTGAGCATGGTTTGAGGTTTCGATTTACGGATCTTGTTAAATCCGCTTTCCCGGACACAAGTTTTGCTATTGTCACAAATACCACTATAGCAGAACTCTACAAGGAGCTTATTAACTCCTGGAGTTCAGAACTTGACTGCCCGATACATGTTGTACCTGATGGCGAAGTATATAAAACAATTGAGACCTGGAACGGGATTCTCGATTTTCTTCTGGATTCGGGTCTGGATCGATCGAGTAAAGTTATCGCTTTGGGAGGTGGAGTTGTTGGTGATATGACCGGATTTGCAGCTTCAACATTTCTCAGAGGAGTAGGTTTTATTCAGGTACCAACAACGCTTCTTGCCATGGTAGATTCGAGTGTCGGGGGTAAAACCGGAGTTGATCACGCTACAGGAAAAAATCTTATTGGTGCATTTCATCAACCTGAACTGGTAATTATTGATACCGGATTTCTGGACACATTATCAGACCGTGATTTCCTGAGTGGATATGCAGAGCTTTTCAAATATGCTCTCATAGGCGGTCGTGACATGTTTGATTTTGTATATGCCAATCATGATGCAATGGTTGCAAAGGAAAGGGACAAGCTTCTTGAAGGAATATATCGGAGTGTTTCAATAAAAGCAAGAGTAGTAGAGCAGGATGAACATGAAACATCAGGTCTACGTGCCTTGCTTAATTTCGGTCATACATTTGCACATAGTATCGAAAAGTATTTTAATTTCGAATCTGTATTGCACGGTGAAGCTGTATTATGGGGTATCCACTGTGCGTATGAAATGGGTAAACTGACCGATACTGTTTCATCCGGCGATTGTTCCCTTTTCGAGGAACTTTTATCCCGTATGCCTTTACCGAAATTGCCACAGAAAGTTGATCCTGGAAAAATTCTCGGTTTTATGTACAAAGACAAGAAAGTTCTGTCTGGAAAATTAAGATTTGTACTGCCAACCGATCCGGGATTTTCAAAGGTTTCAACCGATATTTCTGAAAAGCAGGTTCTGGCTACTCTTGAAAGAGTTTTTCCGTAAATGTAACATTTTTTTTGATAACAGCGTTTCATTATCAGAGTCAAAAAGTTTGTTTTTAAATAATCTTGAATAAGGCAATTGTGAAAGAGCGGGAATTTAAAGCACTTTATAATGATTTTGGTCGCAAATTATACAATTTCATATTGTGGCTGACTCAAAACCGGTCTGCAAGTGATGACATCCTTCAAAATGTTTTCATCAAGGTATGGAATTGTTACAAAGCGCCATCAAACAGTGACGAGCAGCAGAAATGGCTTTTTGCTATTGCACGTAATGCCAGTCTTGATTATTTCAGGAAAACAGCCCGTATTTCACGTACTTGTACAAGATTCAGGCAAGAGTATTATAGTCCGGCCATAGATCCTGATGCGAGTTTTACCTGGCAGGAATTAGGAAATCTTGAGGAAAAAGAACAGAGTATATTGTACTTACACATAAAAATCGGATATACTTATAAGGAGATTGCAGACATACTTTCATTAAATGAAAGTCAGGTACGCGTTAAAGCCTTCAGGGCATTAAAAAAGCTTCGCAATTGCCTGGAAAAGAAGGAAATATGAAAACACAAGATTATATGAATCATCCATCAGAAGATTCACTGATCAGTTGTGCATTGCTTGAAAGAGATGAAGAAATTTCAGAACACCTTTTTCAGTGCGAGTCCTGCAGTGAATTTGTTGAAGATATCCGTACGATTTGCAGTGATATTTCTTCTATAGAAGATGAGGATATTCCGTTATCTCTTCAGAAAAAAATCTACCATATTACTAAAAAAAGGGCAAAACATTACAGATTTCTTAATTTTATTCAGACCTGGTATCGTAATCCGGTTGTAATTGGCATGATAGCTGTTTTTGCCGTCCTTTTTTCATTTTTCTTTTATATTTTTTTTCTTTGATTTCTATTTTAAACCAGATATTTTATTGAAGTCTTAACCAGAAAATTCTGATCAAGACTTCATGAATACAACTCTTGAATCAAGGTTTACCAAAAAGAAGCTGCAATCAGGTACAATTACAGTACGATTTACAAAACTCTCCATGAGGACATGCCGGTATCGCTTCCGGCGCGTTCCTGATTTGCAGCGGGACCAAGACAAATCCAAACCAGAAAATTGACTATGAAACCAGTTTTATCAATTCTGCTCTCATTTGTTTCTGCATTATCTGTTTTTTGTGTACAAAAAGGATCGTCTTCCGAAAAGCATTTTAAAAACAGCTATGAAGAAGCTGTTCCAGATACCTTTGTTATTGCTTTTTACAATGTAGAAAATCTTTTCGATCTGAACCTGGACGGAACAGAGTATCAGGAGTATAAAGTTGGTTTTTCGAACTGGGACAGTATTATGCAGAAGCAGAAACTTGCCAATATTGCAGATGTTATTTCAGCCGCTGGTGCGCATATAGTAACACTTTGTGAGATTGAAAACAAAAACGCATTATCTGACCTGATTGTAAAATTGAAAGAAAATAATATCCACTATCCACACAGTGCCATAGCTGATACTCCGTTTACTACTGTAACATGTCCTGCGGTTATTTCAAAATTTCCTGTAAAAGAGGTCAGGACCTTTCCTGTCAAATTATCCGATAAAGCAGTTTCCAGAAACATACTTGAAGCAGACATAACAATAGATACAACTGTCCTGAAACTTTTTGTCAACCACTGGCCATCAAAGCATCATCCGGAATCCTGGAGACTCGAAACAGCAAAGATATTGCTCTCACGGATACAGCAGCTGCCATCAGGAACAGATTACATAATTCTTGGGGACCTGAACAGTGATTATGATGAATATGTCAAATTAAAGACAATGGGTATGGATAATACTGATGGTTTAACCGGTATCAATCATGTACTTAAAACACTGAATCCTGAAAAAACAGCTAAACCATTATTATTTACAGAAAATGATTTTCAGTGTTTTCCAGGTGTTTTTCATTATAACCTGTGGCTCGAATTACCGTATTATGAACGCATGAGTCATTTCTACAAAGGAAACAGACAAACTCCTGATAATGTTCTTCTCCCCCGTTCCATGTATGATTCTACCGGTATCTCTTACTGTGACAACAGCTTTGAAGTTTTTACATGGAATGGGAAATTGCTTAAACACAAAAGGCCGTTTCGCTGGGAATTCAGATGGCAGAAAAATGGGAAGAGACATGTCGGGAACGGTTTTTCCGACCATCTTCCGATTCTTGCCCGCTTTAAAAAGGGTAAGTTTACTCCTGATACTTGCGGGAAACAGCAACACTATCCTGTATCATCATTGCCGTTATCCGGTGATATAATCGATTTCGAGTTAACAGATGAAGGTCTGGTTGCATGTAATAACAGTGTCGAGATTTTAAGGGATACGGTTAACCCCTCTGAAGGCAAATACTGTCTTGCTATCAGACAGAGACCGGTTTCATCAAACATAACCATTGCCCGCAAGGTTTTTCAACTCAAAAAAACAGGTGTCAGTAATATCTCATTTGATTTTCTGGGAAGTGGCAAGATCTCTTTCAGAACAAGGGAAGCCGGAAAAAAGTGGGTTTATTTCAATAGTCCTGAGTTTACAGAATCCAAATCGGCACGATACAAAGAATTTAATATCCCCGAATGGAAACGTATAAATCTCAGGTGCGAAAACATTCAGAGTAAAGATATGGAATTTGAGATCCGTTCAGGTAAGGGTTATCCTGTTCATATTTACCTGGACAATATTAAATACTGAGCCACAATCAATTATGTTTACTAATTCTGTTGGGACGAGATACTGCTTTCCATACGCCCCCAGACTCAATGCTTCAGAGCTACACTGCATTATCGCGGGGGTCGTATGCGCACGGCGTACATGATATCTTTAATCTTGTATAATGAACTCGAAAAAATTGCCACCGGAACGAGAGGTGTGGTGTGCCGTTTTGGTTGTTTTTTCATGCAGAATTCAACAAAAGGCGAAAACAGGTTTCAAAAAGTTACTGACATCTTTTCCCAAAATTAGCAGTATGCTTAAAATCCATTATGTATTTTTCTTTTACACCAAAATTCTCCTTTTTAATTATTTAAACACCTATCCGTATTGGTTTATCGTTTTTTGACCCGATTCGGACAGTCTAAGGATTTTTATGAAAACTACTACTGTTGATAATGTTGAACTTCAGCTCTCCCATCCTCTTGAAACCCAGGTGAAATGGATCGGGCAGCAAGAGCCTTTACATCAGCTTCTTGCCTGCTGGCTTGTTATTTCCGAGTCTGATCTGGCACTTACACCACGAATAATTGGTCATCCTGGAATTGGCAAAACAACGCTTGCCATTGCTGCAGCGCAGAATAGAGAACAGGATGTATATATAATGCAGTGTACTTCTGATACCCGTCCTGAAGACCTTCTGGTGACACCGGTACTGTCGCAAAGCGGAAAAATTTCTTATCATGCCAGTCCATTGTTGACTGCTGTTATTACTGGCGGCATAGCGGTTCTTGACGAAGGGAACAGAATGTCCGAAAAATCATGGGCTTCACTGGCAGGTCTCTTTGATAACCGAAGAACTGTTGAATCTGTTGTTGCAGGTATAACCATTACTGCGCACAAGGAGTTCAGGGCTGCAGTTACAATGAACGAAGATTCCTCTACATTTGAAATACCGGATTATATTATGTCACGTCTTCAGCCAGGAATTCAGATCCCTTTTCCCAAACGACAGGATGAGCTCAAGATTCTCTCCTACAACATACCATTTTCTTCAGAAGAGATTCTGGAGATGTGTGTCGGTTTTCTTCAGAAATCCCACGATCTTGATCTCCCCTATTCGGTTCGTGATGGAATAAATGCGGTCAGATATATGTTGAAGCTTCAAAAAAGCGGTCAATCAAAAGACAATGAAAAACTCTTTGAAAAAGCGATCAGTCAGATTCTTGGTGAAGAAGCTCTTGATCTGGAAAGTCTGGCTGCACGAAGGAAACACTCGGGAGAACATATGCCTTCAATGAACCTTGGTGATTTTTTCTTTACCGATGATGACCTGCTCAATCCTGATGATGACTATGAAGACGGGGAAGTTGATCTGTGAAAATATCTGAGCAACTTACTCTTATACCTTATTTTCATGGAAAACTTGTATTCGCCCGTCAAGTCAGGAATCTGTGTCTTCAAAACAGATATGACTGTATTGCTGTAGACATTCCCGGCATTTTTGAAACTGATATCAGGGCAGCTGTTGAAAATCTTCCGATAATCAGTGCTCTTGTTGCGAAAGACAGTGACAAAATGGTGTATTACTGTCCGATTGACCCTTGCGATGCAGCCATAGAAGCAGTCCGTCAGGGTTTACAGAACCACTTACCGGTATTTTGCATTGGTTCGCCTTTTCTCAAGGAACCATCACTGCTTCATTCGCTTCCTGATGAATACGCGGCAACAAAAACAGGATTTGAAGCTTATAATACTCTGTGTCTCAAGGTTATTGGTAATGCTGAAAGCGGCAGTAATGAAGATCTTGAGGGGCAGTATTGTGCACACAGGATTCATCAGTTGCGTTCCAGGTTTAACAACATCCTTGTTCTGGTACATTTCAGTAAATATGTTCGGACAGTTTATCATTTCAAACAGGAAAAAACTTACAATCTAAGCTTTCCTGAAAACAATGATTATAGTATACATAAATTTATAATTAACCCGGATCATCTCTATTTTGCTCTGGGAGAGTTACCGTTTATTACGGGAAAATATGAAAAAGAAAGATACGACATCTTTTCTGATCCATTTGACATTATAGACACTGTAAAGGATCTCTTTCGCGAAACCAGGGATGAGTACAGTGAACAGGATGAGATACTTGAGCTTTCACCGGTAAGAATACAGACAGCACTCACCTATTTGCGTAATCTTACAATCATGACCGAACGTTTCATTCCATCACTGTTTGATATAGTTGAAGCTGCCAAGGGGGTTGGAGGAAACTCATTTGCTGTACGAATTCTGAAAAGTGCAAAATACTATCCATATATTCCGTTTGAAAAACGTTCCGAAATACTTGGAATCGGAATAGACAGAGTCTCATCACAATCACTTGGCGGTGTGTTTGAAGCAGTTAATCTTTTCCGTGATTTCAAAATGGCCTGGCGTACGATTTCAATCAAACCGGACCCGGTGTTGAACTCAAAAAAACAGTACAAGTTCTCCTGGAATCCATTCAGTATGTGTTCACATGTACCTGAAGACATAAGGATAGAGCGGTTTAACAGTTATGTGCGGAAAAAAGCAGTAAAGATACTGGTTGAAGATTATATAAAATCGGAAAAATTCAGTACTTCAGTAAAAGACGGTATTGATATCAGGGAAACGCTTCGAAACTGGCATACAGGGGGTATTTATGTCAAGGAGATACCTCCTTCACGGGGAAAAGTGGATACTGTAATTATAATTTTTGACCAGAATCATGATGAAAAATATCCTCATTGTACAACCTGGTATGCGGAACACGAAAACGAATCAACTTTAAGTTTTTATGCTACTGATCCTTATGAAAATTTAACCGGCCCTGGAATATCGAGATGTTACTATGGAGGCCTGGCACTTCTTTACCCACCCAGGAACACACCTGATATTTTTCAATTTACCCGCAATCTTCAGTTCCCCAACCTTGCTTCACGGCTTACCTACGGGGCGCTTCTTTTCAGCAGTGAAAAATCGGTTGCGTATATTGCACAAAAAAAACCGGACACGCAACTGAAACAGATGGCATCCAGTTTAAAAAAACATCTGGTATGGATACCTTTGAACCGGTTTTCCAACGAAACCCTTCGCCGCCTTAGACGATTCCATATCCTTAATGGTAAAATAGTAAGAAGCTGGGCAAACAGATACATTGGAGATTAGGAAGCAAGCAGGTTAAAAGGTGTATTCGGGAAAAAGAAATTTTTATAGTGTCGGAATGTTTTCTTTGATGGCAGTACTTTCTCTCCTGTTTTTATCAAAAGAATTGTTCTGCCAGAGTTTGGATTCGAGAGAAACCTTTTTTGATAATATTGAATTATCAATTCGTAATGAGTACATACATTGTACAGGCGATTCATCACCCAGGCCAATTCATATAATTTTAAAGTGGAAAAACAGTATAGACAGCCTTAACAGTTTACCCGGATATGCCAAACTTTTAAAAAGTTATTGTGAAGAAACCGGAATCAATCCTGTTGATGTTCGTGCATGTGACATACTGGAGTGGCAAAAAAGAAAATTACGAGAAAAATCTGAAAACGAAAAACTGATTCAAGAACATATAAGGCGTACAGAACTGAAAAAAAGTGACAGTGCTTTTGTTGAAAAAGAGATTTCGGGAATCAGTCGTTCAGTATTCGATTATCATGATATTCCTTTCGGAGTTTCAAAAAAATCGTTCAGATATCTTGCTGAAAGGTCCGGACTGACAAATTTAAGCGACAGAGGGCATTATATTGAATCGGATTCTGTTCCTTTGGGCAATTTTTTTTACAAGGGTGCATTTCATTTTGATACCAGTGGTAAGTATTTCAAATATGAACTGGAAAGTGAGTTATTTCCACTGGATTCACTTGATAAAAAGGTTCGTTTTATTGCAGAAGACCTGATAGCTGATTTTAGAATGAAAAGTGGTAATCCTCCGGATCATATATACGGAGTAGGCCGATTTGATATAGTGTCTGGAAGGCTTTCAATTTTGGCGATGTGGAGAACTGAAAATATTTCTGCATATATTGGACTGGCAACATATAAATACAAGTATTACGCTAAAGCGATTATTTCGAACCGATAAGAAAGAGTTTAAAACCAGACGATTTTGGTTTAATATAAATGGAAATAATTGTCATTTAAAATCTGGAAGAGTATAAATAACCCGGTGAGATCAACAATTAATCGTGCAATAATAACAAATACCGATTTTTTTTCATTTTTCCAGGGTTTTCTGGATTTCCTGGGTTTTTCACCGGATTTCCTGGTTTTATAGATAACAGTAGCCATTATTTTAAAAGCTCCAATGAATCTGCTCATTAATTCGAACTCATTTATTGTATATTAAAAGTCGGAGTCTAACAATAATGAAAGAGTTCAGGATACGCAGTTTTGCGTGGTTTGATACTATAATAATTATTATTTTGGCAACCGTTGTTGTGGCTGCGTTTCCTTTTCTGTCTTCCATCCAGCCAGGTAAGGTAGTTGTTTATAAGGATAATTCCATTATTGCAGAGTATCCGGTTACAGAAGGGCGACTTTTTGAAATAGAAGGTGCAGACGGGCCAGTTAAGATCAAGATTGAGAACAGTTCTGTGCAGGTAGTTTCTTCATCATGTGCTCATCAGGTTTGTGTAAACCATGGCAGAATTTCCCGTCCTAATTCACAAATAATATGCGTTCCGAATCACATTCTTATTACCATAAAACCAGCTGTCACATCACAACAGGATTTTGATGCAATCGCACGTTAAACATAATGAATTTATTGCCCGAAAAACGATTTGGCTTCTTGTTGCAGTAGCTTTAAACGCGCTGGAGCTTTTTGTTCCCAGAATTCCTTTTCTTCCGTGGCTTAAACCGGGCCTGGCAAACGGCATAACAATAATATGGATTATTCGATTTGGAGCTAAGGATGCGCTTCTTTATACGATTCTCAGGTCGTGGATTTCTGGTTTTTATTTTGGGTTTTCGTTTCTTACCATTATTCTGAGTATCAGTGGTGGGCTTTTTGCGACGTTCATGATGAGTGTGGCGTGGAAAACGCTTGGAAGAAGAGGAATGCTTGGAACTGTTGGAATGGGCATAATCGGAGCCGTATTTCATAATGCAGGACAGATGATTGCGGTTTACTTTGTACTGACACGTAACACATCTGTTTTTTATCAGATCCCGTTTATGGGAGCCGCATCACTTGTTTTCGGTGGTATTGTGGGCGTGATTGTACCAGTACTGTGGCGAGTATTAAATAATGGCGAAATTTCAAGAATATCAGGCATTTCTACTCCTTTGAAGGATTATTCTGCCAGAGATGTTGTGGTTTCTTTATCAATTCTTGTTTTCTGTATTTCTCTTTTTTCTGTATCGGATTACCGTATACTTCTTATGATTGCTGCCGCGGTAACAATCGTGGTATCGGTTCTGAAAAGAAACGTAAAGGAGTTTTTATATCCTTTAAAATTCTGGCCTATATTTCTTTTTATTCTTTTCATATATCTTGGTTTTTCTTACGGTAAGCGAATAGAGTACATTCCATTTCTGACTTATGAGGGAGTAAATATCGCATTTTCGCAGGTTTTGCGGGTATGGACATGGATAATGTGTGGTTTGATACTGAAGCAATTTCGGTTTAATGAGATCGTTTATTCATTTTTGGAAAAGATATACCCTTCACATACTGAAACTTTGATATCTGGTATACTTGCGCTGGAGTATTTTCCTGAAGTGATTGGTTATGCGAAAAGCAGGGAGTGTTTATCCGGGTTGAATTTTCTTAAAAGACCTTTTTGTTCATTAAATGGATTCACGGCCCGCATACAAATGTATATTTTATCGTTTCTCAGTAGCGATAATGAACAGGGATAATGGATCTGAAAAAGGTGTATTTAGCTATCAGAGCTTTTTTTTGATTAAAGAATCCTTTAAAAAAGTTTGACATAGTCGTAATAGAATTGTATTTTTAAGTCACTTCATTACAAAACAGTATTGATAGTGCAATTAAAATTTGACATTATTGGTCAGTAGCTCAGTCGGCAGAGCAAGTGGCTGTTAACCACTGGGTCGGGGGTTCAAGTCCCTCCTGACCAGCCAATATATTAAAAAGGGCTCTGAGAAATCGGAACCCTTTTTCTTATACAAAAATTCAGCAAATCCAGACTCACAACATTACTTAATGTTTTATTAAGCTCAGTCGGTCCCGACTTCATGTCGCATAGGCGTCAACTTAACTTTTTTTTCTTGGAGGACGGCGTATTACTCTTTTAAAAATTAAAGTATTCTTGTCCTCTATTATCCATTCAAATTCTTCTCCTTTTTTTATTCCTAATGCTTCCGC
>JAAYEB010000331.1 GCA_012728995.1 Fibrobacter sp.
GTACGCTATGCGATAAAAAAGGGTATGCTAAAAAAAACTCCTCAGAAATAGATTCTCCTTCAAAACCTTCAATTTTACAATCAGCAAGTAATCGAACAGAGCGAACGATCGAAGATGCCAGTGCACAGATGGGCGTTGGTGCCACGCGTTTAATGGATCGCGTTTTAGCTTCAGTTGGTAATTTGCAGCAGGCAGACCCAATATTTATTCCGGCAAACAATGTATGCAATGCAGGAGTTTTAATGCTACTTCCGGCTTTAATAGCACAGGGGTTACTAAAAGGCATTGAGGTGTATGGTTCGATAAAGAAAGGGTATTATGGCTTGTTGTCAATTTTGCTGCTGTTGAGTTTTATGATGTTAAGCCGGATTAGAACCCCTGAACAACTTAAGAATTGCAAACCCGGCGAGCTTGGAAAAATGTTGGGGCTGGACAGAGTGCCTGAGGTAAGGTGTTTACGAAATAAAATAAAACAGATTGTTGCGCATAAAAAAGCTAACGAATTTAACCATGCGGTTAGTGAGCTATGGATTACAGAACAAGATAATGAAACGCTGTTTTTTTATGTTGATGGACATGTTCGGGTATACCATGGCAACAAAGCGATATTGACTAAAAGATTTGTATCACGGGAGAAACTATGTCTTGCCGGAACAACTGATTACTGGGTCAATAATGAAATGGGGTTACCCTATTTAGTTGTTACCGGTGAACTCAATGAGAAGCTTCAGACAATTATACTTAATGAGATTATTCCTGAGTTATTAAAAGACACAGAAAAAATTGTAAGTTCTGAAGCTCTTAAGATTGATCCGGCACAGGCACGTTTCGTACTGGTTTTTGATCGGGAAGCATACGATAGTGAATTTTTTAAACTTCTATGGGAAAAATACCGGATTGCAATTGTCACCTACAAAAAAAATGTAAAAGACATATGGGATGAGAGCGGATTTAAAGAGTGTAGTGCAATGGTAATTGGAAAAACGGTAAAACTACGACTGCGGCAACAAGAGTTGCATTTTGGAGATTTCAAGGTTCGTGAAATCAGAAAATTAACAGAATATGGTCACCAGACATCAATAATAACTACACTGCAACAGGGGAGCATGGAATTTATTGCAGGAAAAATGTTTTCCCGTTGGTCGCAGGAGAACTTTTTCCAATACATGATGCAAAATTACGACATCGATAAGCTAACAGAATATGGTATAGAAGAAGTCGATATTAATAAAATGGTCGTAAATCCATCATACCGCAGAAATGAATACAAACTCAAAAAGCTCAGGGAAAAACTGGCTCGGGTCAAGGCACGTTTTTTTAACATAGTAGAAGAAAATATGGACAAGTCAATTGATGAACTAAGAGATGTTCTGGAAAAAGAATCAAAGCTTCAGGAAACAATGAAATTGCTGGAAAGCGATATCGCATCCTGTCTTGAAAAAAGAAAAAAGACTGCTTCTCACATTCAGATAAAAGACATGGAGGCTGGAAGCCGATTTAACAAATTAAAAACAGAAAGCAGACTGTTTATGAATGTTTTACGGATGATTGCTTATAGAGCTGAAACATCTATTGTAAACCTTCTTGAAGATTTTTATTCAAAAGCCAAAGATGAAGGGCGGATGCTGGTAAAAGAGATTATTAAAACAGATGCGGATTTACAGCCTGATTATGAAAAAAAGACGCTTACAGTAAAATTACACTCGTTATCAACACCTCGAGCAAATAAAGCTGTTAAGCAAATATGTCAAATACTCAATGAATCGGAGACTATTTTTCCAGGAACAGAACTGCGTATGATATATCAAACTCTCTCCCAGGGTGATATTCAAATAGTGTGATATATGGTCGGTGGAAGCTTACGCCGGATTATTTTTCTGTCAACAGATTTGTTATCGGGTGGGCGTTTTTAGTTTTCGTGGAGATCAGGAGTCCTGA
>JAAYEB010000332.1 GCA_012728995.1 Fibrobacter sp.
CCATTGAAAAACGGCAGACCGCAGATTGCCGTTGCCCCGATCAGAAAGAGTGATGCAGTTCGCGGCATGGTTTTAACAAGCCCTCCAAGACAATCGATTCTTCCGGTCCCCGTTTGCCGTATAACCGCTCCCGCACCCAGAAACAAAAGTGCCTTGAAAAGCGAATGGTTGACAATATGCAACAAGCCTCCTGCGAATCCGAACAACGCTACCATTGGTGAATCGTAAACCACTCCAATAACACCGACTCCGATTCCAAGCAGTATTATACCGATATTTTCGACACTGCAATAAGCAAGAAGTCGCTTGATATCATGCTGACCAATTGCAAAAAGTACTCCCAATAAACCTGAGACCGCCCCGATACCGATGAGCAGTATACCCCACCAGGCATGATAAGGGGTGATAAATGACAGAATACGAAGAATGCCGTAAATACCCATCTTGATCATGATACCTGACATAAGAGCAGAAACATGGCTTGGTGCTGCAGGATGCGCAAGCGGAAGCCATACATGGAACGGAATAAAACCTGCTTTCAGACCGAAAGCGATCAGGGCAAAAATAAAGATGAAATCCGCCCTCATACCAACAATACCGGCATCTTTCCACACAGAAAAATCGGTTGATCCGGTTGTACTTGAAAAAAGAAAAAAAAGTGCAAAAAGAAACGCAGTACCAATATGAGCGGTAATGAAATATATCCATCCAGATCGCAGGGTTACCGGGTTTGCCGTATCAGTTATCACCAGGAAAAATGACGACACAGCCATTATCTCCCAGGACAGGATAAACATTATCGCGTTTCGTGACACAAGAACCATAACCATACCAGCCACAAGCAGCGAATAGTTGAACCAGTGCATTCGTCCGGCCGGATAACCGACGAAATATTTTTTGCCGTACAGAGCACATGTTGCAGAAAGAATCATCAGCGGTATCATGAAAAATCCGGTAAGCGGATCGATTCCTGCAATGAACTTCGCTGACGGCAACTGCCAGTTCATAATTATTTTGTCGGGAATTTCTCCCAGGGATCGGAAAGAAAGCACTATATACCCAAGTATCACCAGAGAACCGGCCGCAATAGCTGTCGGGACAATTTCTTTGAAAGTGGAATCGCCTTTGCGGAAGCCGGTACTGACTGTACCGACAAATAATAATGCTGCTGCAAATGTCACGATTGAGGTTATCATTTTACATCTTGTGCATCAATGGTGGTTTCGAGTGAAGTAAACACTTCAATAATCTGTTCGCGGGTGGATTCACTCCGGACAATTTTTCGGATCTCCGGTTTGTGTAATGCAAATGAAAGTCGTGAGAGCAGGTGCAGATGCGAACGAATTGAATTGGTGATAATGGTAAACATGGTGTCGACCGGTTTTTTGTCCAGTGCACCGAATTCAATACCCTGTTCCAGAAAACAGAGTGCCACAAACGGTTTAGTAATGTGGTAGATGATCGGATTTCTGACATGAGGTATTGCGATACCGTTACCTACAGCAGTGGTTCCCATATTCTCACGTGCAATCAATGCACTGGAAAGGAATTCCTTGTCGACATCTTCTGGCAGAGGGATAATATCAACAATTGAATTTATTACGCTCTCTTTATCGGTACCTGAAATACGATAATGGATTCCCCCGGTACTAAGTGCATCGACCAGTGAAGGCTGTGAGACGGTGGTATCTTGCGGTTCCTGGAATATCTCCGGAGAGACCGGCATTTTTTTTGATGTTGCCCATTCAAGAAGCTCAACACGGTTAAACCGATAACATTCCCCGATTTTGTATGAAGGAATTTCATTTTTCGCGATCCATCGGTATATTGTTTTTTCAGATACAGCGAAAAATCTGGATACTTCTTTTACCCCAAGCATCATAAAGCTACCTGTTTGAAAAAATTGAGCTGTTTTTGCCGGTATCAAAAGTAATTTATTCCGGGGTTGATGTCAAATTATGAGAATGCTGTCCCCAGATGTCCAACTCCTGTCTTGGTATTGGACTATATAGGCAAATTTTGATATTTCTGATTTTCATGTTCGCCGGGCGCACACGACCCCCGCGCTAATTTGTTGCAGCTCTGTAATTTTTTGGTTTGGGGGCGTTTGGTAAGCCGTGAATAGCTCCGGTTTACAGGAAAACAGGAAAGCAATCAGATAGAAATTAATCATGGTTTTAATCATCCCATCAGGTACAATCATCGGTTCAGACATTTCCTATTGGGATAGACCTCTTCACCAATCCCTTTCTTTGAACTTTTTTCCATATAATATTTCAAACATTCTTTATTAGGAATCTCCCTCGCCTCGCAGGAGAATCTGCAACACAAGACAAATATTAAAAGTTTTCTTCTGATTATTTTGAATCTGTACAATTCCAGGTGCAATTTTCATCTTACCTCTAATTGGCTATAATGGTATAATTTTCGATGAATTAAACCTGAAATCCCAGGCACTATAAAACCATTGTCAATGTACTATTGAGGATAAAAACATGAATTATCGGGAAGCAGAAAAACTTTTGGACTCTTCATACACACAACTGCGCTGTCAACATACAGAACGCGGCCACAATTATATCAAAATTCACTGGGAACGGTATGTAAATTTACTCACAATGATGCCGCCGGTAAACTCAAAAACCCGTGTTCTTGAAATTGGCGCATCAATCCTCTCGGCACATCTTCATCTAACCTGTCACTGTCCTACAACAGTCATTTATCATGAAAAAGAACCCGAATGGAAGAAACGTTTTTCGGAGCTTCAAATCACCTCTTTTCCATCAGATCTTATGCGTGACAAACTCCCGGTTCAGGACAATTCATTCGACCTTATTCTTTTCAATGAAGTAATGGAGCATTTTCCGCTCCATCCAGCCTTTTTTGTACGCCAGCTTATAAGAAAACTGTCCGATAACGGTGAACTGTTTTTCTCGGTACCCAATTTCGCTACTTCAGAGAAGAGATTACAGCTCCTTTTTGGTAAAAACCCGCAGGACAACATGGATGAGCAATTCATCTATTATGCTCATCACAGAGAACCGGTGATGAAAGAGTGTATTGAGCTTATTGAGAATTGTGGTGGAAAAATAATCGAGAACAGATGGTTTGAAGGGGATGGGGATAC
>JAAYEB010000039.1 GCA_012728995.1 Fibrobacter sp.
ATGAAAAAAGGAATTTAAATAATCCAGCAATTATTGTGGATACGAATCATGACAATTCAGGTAAGAAATTCAGAGAACAACCCAGGATTTGTATGGAAGTATTACAAAACAGACAATATTCATCTTTACTGAAAAAAATGATCAAAGGGTTTATGATAGAAAGTTATCTTGAAGAAGGAAATCAAAAAGCAGGAGAAAAGATTTTTGGCAAATCTATTACAGATCCTTGTTTAGACTGGAAAGATACAGAAAAGCTTGTAAAAGAAATTGCCGGGAAATGCTGAAATGAAAATTCTTGTTTTCCTTGAAAGCACTATTGATGCATTCAGGATTAGTGATAATCATATCAGTGAACTGCAAAACAGATTCCCGCTTTGGGAATTTATACGGATTAGTTCTGAAGATGAGCTAAAAAAAGGTTTATCAAAGTGTGACTTACTGATAACATGGCATTTTAAATCAGAATGGTATAATTATTCTCCAAAATTACAGGCGATATTTACACCTGCAGCAGGACATGACTGGATAGCACGAGAGAGCAGAGTTTCAGTTTTTCATGGATCTTTTCATGGGCAGATCATGTCTGAATCTCTTATGAGCATGATACTTTTTTTTAACCGGAAAATTAAAAGAACTCTCCACAATCAGAATTTGAAAACATGGGAACGTAATTACCTGAGTGACACACACAGTTTAAGTTTCCAACATGCTCTGATAGTTGGTTTTGGTTCAATTGGAAGGGTAAGTGCTCAAGTACTCAAATCTTTCGGATGCCAAATAACAGGCGTAAAACGTTCATCATATAATCCTGTTTTGGATAAATATGCAGACAATATTATTAGTCCTGATAAGATAGATCAGTTTATTTCTCAAGTAGACCATGTAATCAGCTTTCTCCCAGGTGGAAAAGAAACAAATGATTTTTTTACAAGATCATTTTTCAGGAACATGAAAGACACATCCATTTTTTATAATTTGGGAAGAGGAAACTGCTATAATGAAAATGATCTGGTTTGGTCTTTAGAAAACAGTTTAATAGCTGGTGCTGGTCTTGATGTTTTTTCTGAGGAGCCTCTTCCGGAATCATCACCTTTATGGAATTTTTCAAATGTGATAATAATGCCTCATGGATCGGCAATATGTAACGAATATATTTCAATGTACATTACTGAGTTAATATGTCAATTAAATCAATTTTATAATAATAAGCAGTAAAAACAGTGTTACAAAGCTTCCTGTTATAGCTCCAGATAAAAACAGCTTCTTTCTGGACAGACCTTTCATTTCAAATGAAACCTCTCGTAATACTTTGTTACTTGCATCAAAAAGGTATACCTTTTGTACATCATAGTTTATAAAATATTCCAGCATCTGTCTTCTGGTTAATGGATTAAGCGGATTTATGGCAGATCCTGTTTTTGCATCAACCAGTGCTTTTATTCCTTTTTTGAATACAATAAAATCAGCTCGTAAGGAAAACTTGTATTTTTTGTTGTCTATAGTCATGTAGGGAGTTATAACAGCTTGTTCTTTGAGGATTTTAAAATTGTTTTGAATTAAAAACTCTCTGGTACTTATTTCACCTTTTCTTGCAATTTTAAAACGTTTTTTGATTTTCAAGGATTGATTAAAGCAGGAGATTTTTTTGTTGAAGAAGAAACCAGTAAAAAATAGTAATATAACAATTATGATTAATAACAGAAGAAAAGAATTAAAATTATGGAAGTAATTTATCATATCTAAACACATATTAAATAATTACTGCTTAAAATTTTATAGGATAAGATAAATATAAAATCAGGGAAAACAAATCAGAGAAGATCAGTTAAATTATGAAATCAGATAGATGTAATTTTATTTATCTTGTGTAGGTATTTCAAGATGAATAAAAAAGCTCCATTGTAATTTTTTACAATGGAGCTAGAAAAAGAGAGATAATAATTATCTTTACCTGCCTTCTTTCCATGCATCTGAGGCTTGCAGGTTACCATCTACATAAGTCCAGGTAATTTTTTGATATCTCATCTGGACCTCTTCAAGGTGAACATAACGTTCCTTGGATGGGTCTTTGACATTATGCATAATCGGTTTTACGGAACAGATTTTGACACCTTCAAGTTTGTGATTAAAATACTCTGTTTCTGTTCCTGTGTCGTCAATTCTATACCATTTGAGTTCTACCTCTGAAAAAGTTTGTCCTTCGCAGACAGCTTTATACAGATAAGGAGAAGACGCATCATAAGCTTTAACAATTTTAATTGCTTCATGCTTTCTTGTTCCTGTCAACTTACCTGTGTCAGGATCAGTAGGAATTCTGACCTCATGATCGAAAGCGAGAACTTCAACACTTTTTTCACGGCCAGCGACATCAACAGATCCTTCAACATCATTGCCAGCGTCATCTTTTAACCACATGTAGGCAGGAATAGGCATAAAAAACTCCTTTCAGAAAGTTTTTATTTTTAAAAAATCAAATTACATAAGAAAATATAGGTCTTTTTTAATAAAAGAAATGTGATCTTCATCACATTTCGTCATTTTTTTGAAAAATTATTTTCCTTTTGGCATTTGAGAAACAAGAGACAAATTAATATCAATTCCTTCAATCTGAAAATGAGGCATTACAGATAATGCGACAGAGAAGAAACCCGGGTTGTCTTCAATTTCGTTAACAGCAACATCTGCAGCTTTAAGTGGATGAGTAGCAATTAGTTCAGGTCCCGGATCATTCATTTCGGTAACAAGACCCCTTATCCACTCATTAAGTTCATCCTGTAATACAGTTTTGCTTTTTGTAGATCCTATATTTTCTCTCTGAATTACTTTCAGGTAATGTGCGATTCTTGAAACCAGGAAAATATACGGCAACCGTGAATTGATACGCATATTGGCAGTAACGATTGGATCATCATACTCCTGTGGTTTTTGAGCGCTATTAGCAGAGAAAAAACAAGCGTAATCTCTGTTTTTATAAAAAGAGAGCGGTATAAATCCTTCCTGTGCGAATTCAAACTCCCGTGTTTCCGGGATCAGGATTTCTGTTGGAATTTTCATTTGTTTACCTTTTCCAACGTCAAAGAGATGAATAGGCAGATCCTCAACCTTTCCACCAGCTTCAGGTCCACGAATTTGAACACACCAGCCATTATCAATGAACGACCTTACCATATTTGCTGCAAAAGAAAATGAAGCATTTCCCCACAAATATTTGTCATGGTCATCACCAGTAACACTTTCGGAATAATTAAACTCTTTTACCGGTTGTGTTTCAGGTCCATATGGAAGACGCAGCATGAAACGAGGTAATGTAAGGCCAACATAACGTGAATCTTCAGTTTGCCTGAAAGCATTCCAGCGTAGAAATTCTGTTCTCTCCATGTAATTATGCAGATCTTCAATTTTCGGAAGTTCATGAACAGAATCTTTACCGAAAAATTTTGGAGTTGCTGCTCCTAAAAATGGGCAATGGCAACTTGATGCAACTTTTGAAATTTCCTGAAGAAGTGCCACATCAGGTGATCCTGAATCAAATTCATAATTAGATACCATTGTTGCGTATGGTTCACCTCCGGGGGTATCATATTCATCGGTGTAAACATGTTTATATAATCCGGATTGAATAGTTTCAGGTGCATCTTCAAAGTCTTCAGCAAGATCTTCCTTGGAAAGATCAAGGATATCGATTTTTATATTTTTTTTAAAATCAGTACGATCAACAAGAAACTTCAAACTTCTCCATGAAGATTCCATTTTTTGAAATTTTGGATGATGAAGAATCTCATCGAGTTGAATTGAAATTTTCCGGTCGATTTCGGCAATTTGATTATCCAGAACTATCTTGTCAATTTTGTCAACACTATGTGTTGAATCAACAATACTCTGAACAAAAAATGCCAAAGCAGCTCCAATCCGTTCGTTAGGTCTACTATCCGCAAGAGCTTCAGCATTTTTAAATTCAGAAATGTCGACTTCATGATCCGGGATATCAAGGTTCATTGTTTCATAAATAAAATCCAAGCCTTGAGCATTCTGGGCTTCAGCTGCATTTTTTTCCTGTTGAGCTTCCATTGACTACTCTCCTGTATTTAAAATGATCAAAACTTATTCTTCTTTTGGTTTTTCTTCGTTGTCTTTCTTTTCTTCAGGCACAATCTTCTTTAATTCTTCCTGAAGAGACTGGACTGCATTAGGATCTTTAATGATATCTTCAAGACGTTTCCGAAACTCGCGATTGTCGAGAAGGTTTGATTTCAGATCTTTAATAAGGTTGCGTGCAGCCAGTAATCTGCTAAGAGCAGGAACGTTTTTAGCTACATTCTCAGGTTTAAAAGAATTCATATTTTTGATATCCAGGTCAACATTGAGTTCACCTTCATTACTGATCTTGTTGTCAACATTAAAGTTGAGATTGAGGTCCAGGCTTTCCATAACCTGTTCGAAATTGTTTTTATTGATACTGATTTTTTCACGATCAGTTACACGTTCAGATTTATTCTTGAAAGAAAAATCTCCAAGAACAAGCATTTTTAAAGGTAGTTCAGTTTTTTTCTTTGCATCACCTTTACCTACATCAAGTTTAAGATTTATTCGTGCAGAAGGAATTTCATTTTGAAAACTTCCAGCCATATCATGCCGCCTTTCATAAATTTATTTGTTTAACATAAATGCTTTACCTGGGTTAATTTGACTGATTTTGGACAGTATGTTATTCTGTTTTTCCTGAAGAGCGATAATTATGTTTTGAGGTTTTTGCACTTTACCCGCTTTATACGATAGAAACAAAGCTGACCAGGCTTCAGTAGCAAGTTCAGGTTCCCATTTATCCAGGTTATATTCTGTTATTTTGTTATCCAATAATTCAAGAACAGAAATTGACACATCCGGTTGTTTTGCTTTTAATAAAAGTGAACCGACCATGATTTTTCGTCTGAAGTTATCCCTTTCCGAACCTGTACGCATTTTACTTTGAATAAAATCCAGTGCGGCTTCAATTTTACCGGATGCAACCATTCCATTGACTTCACGCTGCTCAGCTTCAACAGGATCATCTGAATTTGATTTTGTTTTTGAAGAATTATTATCTGAAGAAAAAGCTGATTTCACATCAGTAGAGATCCAGTCTTTTGTAAGGTCATCACAAAAAGGAGTTCCATCTGAAAAAGACATGGAAATCAATTCCGGCAAACGTTTGATTAAATAAGCAACTTCAGAAAGCACCGCATCTGCAACATTTTTATATTGATCACCGAGTTCTTTACAAGCGGTGAAGCTGATTCTTTGAAGATCAAGCCAGAGATGGTTGGTACCACCAGAAAATGATGCTTCAGATTTTTCAAGTGCCGTTTTCCAGTCTTTTTGATTTATCAAATTTTGAAAACTGGTTCGTAATTGAGATGGAGGTGCGGCGAGTTGAGTTTTACCATTTTCAGAAGGTGGTATTTTTTCCAGTATATCCCATCGGATTGTGCGTAATAAGCGATAACCCATTGATTTATAAGGTTCTTTTTCTATAAGGAAGATAGCAGCCTTTTTTGCAGCAGTTTGACCCTGCTTTGGTGTTTCCAAAGGTGCTTCAGAAACAGCTACCGATGAAGAACCTGAGGATACAGCTGCCCTGGAAACTTCTTGTGTCGATGAAGATTGTTCAGGAGTAGACACAGGGGGCTTTTCAACAGGTTTTGGTTTACATGATTTCTCCCACAGCTGGACTTTATTAAAAAGATTTGAAGGAAACGGAGAACCATCAGGAAACTTCTGCTCAAGTATGGTTTTTATCTTTGAAAGAGAGTCTCTTAATCTTGTAATCTGTTCATAGTTGGATTCTTCCGGCTTGTACTCTTCGAGTAAGCTTTTAAATCTGTCTTCAGACAGCCATTTAAAAGCCAGCTGTTTTGCCCTGACCCTGTCTGGAAAAAGAGAATCATAATCTTTTTCACAAAGAGCAGAAAGACCATCAAAGATATCTGCTAACGATTCCCATTGTTTGTTTCGTAAGTATACCAGTGCAAGAAAAGAAAGGATTCGGATATCCTTTGATTTTTCTTTAAGGATTTTAATTCCCAGAGATTCTATTAAATCATAATCAATATTTCCAAGTTTGCCAATTTCCTGTTTTACGGTTTCAAAATCTGAATCGTAATTAATATTGATACCAAAGATATTCTCACCATCTATAGGTGTTGTGATTATTGATAAAAGATCAGAAATAATAGCCCCCTTTAAATCCAGTACAAAAAAACAAAACCAGTATGGAGATAATTTAAATCTGAATATGGCAGAATCGATTTAAGCATTTCATGGTAAAAATAAGGAATATACCTGAAGCTGGTATACTTTGCTTTTTTCGTATGAGTTTGCCTAAACATCTTTTACCTCAGTATTATTGAAAAACTGTCTCCATTCAGGTTTAAAAATATTCGGGTAAATGTCAAAATACAATTATACTTTAGCTGATTCAAATCAGAAAGATTAATATAGTTCGTTGCACAACTGCGATAAACAAATCATTTAATTTTTAATAAAATAGATACAGAATTTAAACTGTCCCGCATGTTATTGTATTGTTTAATTGCTTCTGGTGAGGGCATTTGTTTAACAAGAATATTTTGTGCCTGTATTTTCTGGACCAAATTATAGTTCAAAACAAATTCAGTACTGTCAAATCCGGTTCCTACTATAAATGTAGTTCTTTTATTTTCTGATGATTTTGCGGTGAAATGAGTTTTGTACCAATAACCATCACTCTGTTCTTTGTTTAAATCTTCAAGAAGAACCATTTTTCCATCCGGGTTTATATACAAATCAAAAAGAAAAATTGGAAAGCGGTTATAAACGACTATTCCTTTACGCGCTAATCCAATCCGATTAGCTGGATTATAGAACCAATACCAAATGAAAAGGATAAAAAGGAGTGTAAAAAATTTATGGCGGAAAAAAAAGGTCATAAATTCAAAATACAATCAAGGGAATGAAAAATTCTACATCAATAAATTCATGAGCTTCAAATTTAAAAGAAAATGAGATTAAATAACAAATAGAAAAGTTCAAAAAACAATTTATTTAAAAACCTGAGATTATAAATAATTATTTAGTGTCATTCATAAAAGGAGAAAGTTTTTCTCTGGAAGTGGGGTTTTGAAACAATTTGCGTAAGGATCTGTCGCGAATAAGCCTTACGCGTTCACGGGTAAGCTTTAGTTCTTTACCGATTTCTTCGAGGGTAAATTGTCGGGAAAAATTCAATCCATAATACATTCTAAGAATTCTTTCTTCACGGCTGGTTATATTCTGTAATACACTATTGAGGACAGATTCAAGTTCCTTATTGTGGTTTTCATTGTCCTGATTGGGATCCTCACCTAATACATCCTGAAGAGTTTTTGGGGCGTTCTCATCGAATTTGGTATTTGCTACCGGCGCATCAAGTGAAACACCTTTTAATTTTTCAAGTACATCAATAATTTCTATTTCATAATTCTTGAAATCATCCATCGTCACTGTTTTCTGGAAATTTCCACAGTTGCGCTCGAGAGCTGCTTTGAATTTGCTTATAAGTGCCAGTTTGTTTGGTGGAATGCGAACAGTTCCTGCTTGTTCAAAAAGAGCTTTTTGAATCGATTGTCTAACCCACCAGACTGCATAGGAAATAAATTTAACGTTGTTTTCCAGATTAAATCTCTTTGCAGCTTTTAATAAGCCAAGATTTCCTTCATTTATCAGTTCAAGATAACTTAAACCACGTCCCCGATAACGTCTTGCAACGCTTACTACAAAACGAAGATTAGCAGTGATAAGCTTATCAACAGCTGTTTTATCATTTTCTTTAACAAGTTCAACCAGTTTTCGTTGTTCTTGTTCACTAAGAACACGATATCGGCTTATGTCCCGAAAATACAGTGTTTCAGTTCTTATATCCATTTTGTTTAATCGCTTCAACAAATCTGTAAGATTCCCTCTGTCTAAGGGAAAAATTATATCCGATAAAGCCCTCTACGCCAGAAGAAATTTAGCCGGCAATGTAATTATATAGTAATATTCAAGAAAACTCAACCGCAACTCACTTTGAGTATTAAAATATTACACCTGTTCAGCATTTTATTCTCCTGCCCTTTTCGAAAAAGTTTCACACAATGAAAATATTATTTGTGTAATAATATAGTATTACAATACCAGCGAGTCAAAATTGCAAAATTGTTTATGGTTATGTTTCTGATTTCTCAAAAATGGTGTGACGTCGTAAAGATGGATCGTACAAAATTTAATAATTTGGTGGAATGAGAGCCTATCGTAATTACGATCGCGATTACGACACCATCAGACAAGATGACAATAAAGGTAAAGAAAAAGGCAAAATAAATATTATCATACCCATTATATATTTTCTGCAACAGGTTTCGCTTTCACATTTGCATCTTTAATTAATTTTCTCCATTCATGAAAAATTAAAAGACCAATAAAGACCAATAATGTAAGACTCAATTTCGAAATATAAATTCCATATCAACATAATAGCAGTTCTTAATGCTGTGTTATCAACAAGATGCAGAAAAAGGCAATAGCAAAAAACCTGCCATCTAAAACATTATCAAGTACACACAATTTTTTTCATGCAGTTTTCCATAACAGGCTGTATTCGTTCAGAAAAGATTGTTTGTGATGAATTGAAGGTTAAAATTAACATTATTATTTGATTCCATGATTTATAAATACAACTTTCTTTTAAAACAGTTTATATTTAAGTTTCAGATTATTTCTTAATCAGATGCAAGATATCTGAGATGTGATCATCAAACCAATTCAAGCTTCGGAAAGATAAAAGAGAAAATAAATGTAATAAAATCTCTTTCAGGTGAATTTAGTGAATAAACCTTTTAATTAAAAACGGATTTGAGCAATGTTGAGAATATTTACTTTGGTAGTCACTATAGTTTTTTTGATAAACAGTAATGTTTTTTCAGAAAAAAACAATAATGAATCAGAGAATCCGGTTTTGATTGTAATACCGGTTGAAGGAACCGTGAATGCATCAATGGCAGCTTTTATTTCACGTGCAATCCACGAAAGTGAAAAATATCCTGAGCGGATTTTAATATTTGAGATCGATACTTATGGAGGCGAGGTTAACTCAGCTTTTCAGATAGTTGATACCATTGTAAGTATTGATGTTCCAACTATGGCATATGTGAAAACAAAGGCAATTTCGGCAGGTGCTCTTATTGCGCTTTCATGCAATGAACTGGTTATGAAAAAATCGACCACAATTGGAGATGTTGCCCCACTGACATATTCCAATGATGGTCCAAAGATGCTGGGAGAAAAATTCCAATCTCCCATAAGGGCAAAGTTTAGAACATTGGCAAAACGAAATGGTTATCCGGAGTTGCTTACTGAAGCGATGGTGTCATCAGAAATTAGTGCCTATGAAGTCAAATTTTCGGACACAACAGTTTATATGGACTCAACTCAACTTTCAGAATTGAGTACCGGAAAAAAAAAGCAGATTATATCAAGTAAAAATGTCGTAAGAAAAGGTGAACTGCTTACAATGGATGATATTGAAGCGAATCAGTTTGGTTTCTCAAGAATGAGTGTAAATGATATGGAAGAGATGATTACAAAAATTGGTTATAAAAGTTCAGAAGTAATAAAAATTGAATCAAACTGGTCGGAAAAGTTTGCAGGATTAATTGGTTCAATTGCTCCGGTTCTTATAGCAATAGGGCTTGCTTCATTGTATATAGAATTGCGTTCTCCGGGATTTGGTGTGCCAGGCATTATAGGAATAATATGTCTGGGTCTGGTGTTTTCTGCCCAATATATGGTAGGACTGGCTGCTCACACAGAAATTCTTTTGCTGGGATTGGGAATAGTATTATTAGGAATCGAACTACTGGTTCTTCCAGGTTTTGGAGTAGCCGGATTTGCAGGAATTTCTCTAATAATTGCAGGAATTGTTCTTTCTTTTCAGGATTTTGTAATTCCGAAACCGGAATTTCCATGGCAGAAGAAGGAGATGATTGAAAATTTAACAATGGTTACAGGAAGTCTGGCAGGATCAATTGTTTTAATAATGCTGTTTTTTCGATTTGTTTTTCCCCGGCTTGGTGCTGTAATCAATGGACCATATCTTCAGGCAAATTTACAGGATGCGCGGGTTGATTCAGGCTTAAAACAGAATGTGAATGTTGGAGACACAGGTATAGTTACTTCGGTGCTGCGCCCTTCCGGTAAGGCCAGGTTTAATGAATTGCTTTATGATGTCGTATCAGAAGGTGATTTCATAGATTCGGGTACAGAAATAGAAATTAAAAAAATATCCGGTACAAAAATCGTTGTATCCAGAAAGACAGTATGACAAATAATATTATAATACCTATACTTTTGCAAATACTTGGTGCTGCGGTTATTATCGCAGAATTTCTGGTTCCTTCAATGGGTATATTAACAGTTACTGCTATTGGACTGATTGGTTATTCCTTGTATATGGTCTTTACAACTGTTTCTGTCACCGCAGGATTTGTATTTGTTTTTATAGATATCCTGTTTTTGCCAATACTGGTAATTGTTGGAATTAAATTGCTTGCTGCTTCACC
>JAAYEB010000333.1 GCA_012728995.1 Fibrobacter sp.
CTCCCTCTCCCGCAGGGCCGAGGGATACTCTAATACAGGATGTTTCAAACAAATTGTTTGGAGAATATGCCTTTTTCCTCTAAATTCATTACTATCATTGCTCTCAATACTTCTCCTGTTGGCCCCCGTCTCCCTGCGGGAGAAAGGGGACTGGGGGAAGAGGTCAGTCTTTTCTATCCCTCACACTAAACTCCATTTTCCATGAATCATCAGAAACAGTACTCTTACACCAGAGCTCAAATACTCCAAGCTCAGTTATACGCGATTGGAACTGAACCGGAACATAACCTTCAACAAGCTTTTCTGATACGGGAAGTTCAAGTTCAAGTGAATCGGTTTCCTCAATTTCATCTTCATTCCATCTGGTAACAAGCTCTCCAGGTTGATCTTTTTTTCGTACTGACGAACTGAAAAAGCGAAATTTCACAGGCTCTCCAACCACAAGCCCAATTTCTTCACTCTTTACATCGATAGCACTCCCTTCTTCCATACCAAAGGGAACTACACATAGTGCATTAAGCGGTCTCTCGAATCCCGGAACAGCAGGTCCGGCTGTTTCGATTCCTATATAATATGATCTTGCAGTTCCACCCCTGATCCTTATTCCTTTACCCTGTTTTACGAATGAATAATATGCAGCTCCACGTGCAACAGCATAATCAAAATTGGGTCTGATCTGAAGCGGTGTTACAGACTTGTCTTCATACCAGTTTTCAATTACATCCATAAGGCGACTTCTGAATGAATCAGCTTTAAACACACCACCGTTAAACAGGATATGCGTTGGTTTAACCATGCTTCCATTACCGTGTGCTCGAAGGAATTGAGCAAGATGACGTGTAATACCTGTGTCGTGCTCAAAAGGAAGTCCGATCTCTCTGAAACCGGATGCAACTTTTCTGAATGGTGAAGCATCCGGTGAACATGCCGGAAAAAAACCATCAAGAAGTACCGATGAAGCCTCCTGTGCAGTCATATCGGCAGTAACTGTACCACCAATCAGTTTTGACCCCCTGCCAAGAATAGTAATCGGATGAGACTGAGGTGCATTTTCCGAAAAAAGTTGTTCCTTTGCAGCCCTGCATGCATGCCATAATGAAACTGTCTGCCATGGATCAAGATCGATCCCTTTCTCTGCAAATGCATTCCTTGCCACATGAGCTAAAGTGAGATCCATATTGTCACCGCCAACAAGGATATGGTTTCCAACAGCAATCCTTTGAAGAATCAGATCGCCATTTTCTTCACCAACACCAACAAGCGAGAAATCTGTCGTTCCACCACCCACATCACAAATAAGAAGTATGTCACCCACCTCAAGCTGTTCTCTCCAGCTTTCTCCGGAATCTACCAGCCATGAGTATACTGCTGCCTGAGGTTCTTCGAGAAGCACCAGATTGTCGGGAAGTCCTGCAAGTCTTGCTGCTTCCATGGTCAATTCCCGTGCGCTTGCATCAAATGATGCCGGAACGGTGAGAACGACCTGTTGATGATCAATTGGCGCATCCGGAAATCTCATATTCCACGCAGAAACAAGATGTATCAGGTATCTTCTTGAAGCCTCAACAGGAGATATTTTTTTTACATCAGACGGTGCATTCCAGGGGAGAACCGGCTCCCTGCGGTCTACACGGCTGTAAGCCAGCCAAGATTTTGCTGCTGCGATTGTTCTTGCCGGAACAAGCGCGGCTTCTTTATTGGCCACATCTCCTACTGCGTAATCCCGCCCCTCTTCCCAGGGAACATCAAAAGCCCCCTTTTCAATCTCGGCTTCTGTTGCAAGATAACAAAATGATGGAAGATTCTTACGGGTCTCCAGTGTCGCCGGCCCGGTTAATTGTTGAATGTCAAGAAGCTCTACATCCGCATTCTCACTGTCAAGATGAACATACGAAACAACACTGTTTGTGGTGCCCAGATCTATTCCGATTGCATATTGAGCAGCCATTTTTTACTCCTTGTATAATACTTTACTTTATTCTGTTCGAAAAATGTGTTTTCTGATCTCTGAAAATGATTTTTACCTCTTAGTGCACATTTCTCTTTTCCAAAATTCTTGAAATCTTACTATTACTTACCATCCCCTCGTCCCCTCCCACTCTGTGGGAACAACAAGAAAAGGTGGTAAAATAGAAAGAAGCTAAAACACTGATCCTGAAATGAATTGAATGCGTAAAGAGAAAAACCAGGAGTGTTAATTTCACATAAACCATTTTTCCAGGAATCAAATTACGGTAATTCTACTTCAGCAGCAGCAATCACATTCGCAGCTTCGCTGTTTCCGTTCCACACTGGCAGTTCAACCTTTTTGGCACGCCACCCATGGTGACGAAGTATGCCTTTATATGGTGGATTACCAGTCAGATTACCTGTAAGATGATACTCTTCAGGATCAAATCCTTGTAGTACGGTTAAAGGGTCCCCTTCATTTTCTTTAACCAGTGGTTCAATTTCGAAAACACGATCCACAACAGCAGCGCAGTCCCGATGAATATCTCTTACTGCGGCTCCAATCTGCGAATCGCTGTATGAATCTATCGATTCTTTGAGAAAATCCACCAGCCTTCCTTCCCTCTGAAGCATGCCGATTATCTGAACAGCTTCACTGCGTTTCTTTGGTTCTATTTTTTCTTTCACAACTATTTTTTCTTTGGATTCAGGTTGTTTTGGCGACTCAAAAAAAAACTGCTCTATTTTTTTTGCAAAGCGTTTATTAAAAAATATCCAGAAAAATGTTCTTAATGCTAATTCCAGCCGGTTCATGATTTATCCTTTCAAAATTGATCCGCAGAGATTTCTGTTTTTCAAGGCTATAAAATAGTTAACAATCTGGTTCTGAACATTAAAATTAAAACCGAATTTTAAATGTTTTCATATCGTGCCTCTGATTTTAGCCTTTTAAGTGCATAGCGATTTTTATTCCATATCTGAATTTATTAAGAAAGAATAATAAGGAGGGCCGGTATGAATCTTTTAAAATCCCTGAAAAATTAGTGGTATTTGTGGTCTTTTTGTAGTTTTGTTGTTTAAGGATTAAAATAAGGTTCCTGCATACAACCGAAAACACCTTAACTTTTGCTGTCTGGTTTTGAAGAAAATCTACACATACTGAACCGCATGCATCAACAGTAACTAATATGGGCGCGCATGCCTGCCAAATTCCAATTAAAAGTATGATAATATTGAGTTCAAAACAGGATTAATCATCATTTTTGAAACATTTGTTTTATACTATCTGTTTCTCTCAAGAAAAACACAAACCGGAATGGTTTCGTTTTTTACTGCAAGTACAATTTTTGCACATGCAAGTGTGTCCGAAAGTGCATCATGATGTTTCAGGGGAATATCAAGATAACGGCATACATCAGGAAGTTTTGTCGGAAAGATATTCCATACATAACGGGCAAGTTTGACTGTACAGATAAAATCGGTCTGCGGAATCATTAATCGGGCATTTCTGCAACAGGTATACAATACAGAGCGGTCAAATGAAGCATTATGGGCAGCGATAAAATCGATATCTGAAAGCATTTGCCGCATTTGTGGCCATAATTCATGAAACGAAGGTTTGTTTGCTACATCATCCCAGGTAATACCATGAATGTTGGTGAAAATAAAATCCCTTCGGGGCGGACGGATTAAAGAGTAAAATTTATTTATTATTTTGCCATTTTCCGCTACAATTACTGATACTGCACAGGCACTGTCACGACCATAATCAGCTGTTTCAAAATCAATCGCAGCAAACCTGGAAAAAGACACCTCTTTTTTTTTACGCCTTTTTTTGATTATTCTATAACTGTTACTGATCATTTACGCCTTAACTCGAAATATACCAATCTGAAATCCATAAATTTTCTTCGGATCATGTATCTGGTTAAAACTGAATTTATTTGTCACTAAAAGTAATATATTGCTCTGGAAAATAAAAATTAATAACTTGTAAAAACAATCATGTACATCTGTGCATAGCAATCCAATTAAACCACGGCAGCTATAATGGAAAAAAAATCTATTCCGTTTTTTGCCGGAGTTTTATAAAACTTAATAAAAGAAAACCACTGAACAGAAATACAAACAGGGGTAAAAGTGCCATTGACGTATAACTAGTAATAAACCCGACAAGCGGAGGCAGAAACGTTGTTCCAATATATGCTGAAGCCATCTGAAACCCCATAATAGACTGTGAAGCTTTACTTCCAAAACGCACTGGCGTTTCATGAAGCATACAGGGAAATATCGGAGCACATCCAAATCCGACCAGAAGAATACCTGTCAGCGCAAACTGCAACGGCAACGGAAAAAGCATCAGAATAACACCTGCAAAAATTATCAAAATGCCAGTCAGGATCATTCTGTTATTTGAAACTTTAAAGGTTAAAAAACCGGTTAGAAATCTTCCTGCAGTTATACTGGTTAAAAACAGCGAAACCCATGATGCAGCAAGTGGCGGCTCCATACCCCTTGACATGTAAAGATAAGATCCTGCCCACAGTATCATATTTGCTTCAACACCGCAATAAAAAAGAAACACCAGTAAAGCCAGTTTTACTCCCCTGATTTTTAAGGCAGAAGACAACGACAGATGACCATCACTTTCAACAGTATCTGTCTTCCGGGCTTTTACTTTATCCCATAATGGTATTGATACCAAAAGAACAATAACCAGAGCTATCTGAAAAGAACCCACAAGCCTGTACCCGGTTCTCCAGGAAAAACCACCAAATAAAATGGCCGACATAATCAATGGACCGCTTAATGCACCAACTCCCCAGAAACTGTGAAGCCAGCTCATGTGACGTGACTCATAGTGATTAGCCACATAAGCGTTAAGTGCTGCATCAACGGAACCTGCTCCCAACCCCAATGGAACTGATACAGCAAGTATGAACCAGAATGACGGAACAATGGAAAATCCAATAAGAGCAACAGCAGTGAAAGCAACACTTAATGCAGTCAATTTTCCGGTTCCAAACCGTTTAATCATCGAACCGCTAAACATGCTCGAAATAATCGTTCCTCCGGATACGACAATCTGTACAAAACCAGCAAACCCGTAAGGAACATCAAAATCCGGCTGCATCACAGGCCATGATGCACCAAGCATGGCATCCGGTAAACCAAGACTGATAAATGCGACATATATCAATAAAAGCAACAGTGTAGCCATTAAATAGTCTGCCTATTTTCAATAATGATTTTTAAATTTGATTAAAGCTTCAAAAATACATATATATTTTTATCACCGTGTACAATAATTGTAGCAACTATCTATATCTGATATTTCATCTGGAGATTCAGCAAGTTGATTCAAAACAGGTGTAGACAATATGTATATGTATGAAATTCAATCATATACTATATTGCATCCAGTTTGCCTGCTACAGAAAAGCAACAATACAAATCAGGAA
>JAAYEB010000334.1 GCA_012728995.1 Fibrobacter sp.
AGGAACACTGTTTCTATTATGTCTTTTGCCTTTTGCTCCAGGGCAAAAAAGGAACCAAACCGCAAAATTATATAATATAGCAAAGCCGAAGGCTAAACTCCTTACGGTTAAGGAATGGTAATGACAAAAGTGCCCCTGACGGCCATGTTTCGCTTACCACCTGCACATTAAAAATGTAAGTAATGTTTATAGTGTTTCAAACAGTACGCAGCTTTTAAACTCGCCCGCTCTGAAGACATTTTGTAAACTCATTTAATAAGTAAATGTAGACAACGTGACTCGAACAAAAAAGCTGCTTTTCTTAGGTGCAGGTGCTGCTCAATATAATGGCCGCGGAGAACCTTTGTTTTCTTAATCCACTGAAGTGGATAAAATATAAGATTAATGTGTTACGCTTGCGGTTGAGTACGTCAGAATGCTGGTTGTTGCCTTCGAAAAATAGTATTATTCTTAGTTCCATCATTCATCATTCACAAATCACCATTCATAATTCAGAAACAGTTTTCCACACGCCCCCAACACTTCAATTAATTTTTCTATTCCTGTTTCGAATTTCGGAGTTATAAATTCAAATTTTTATTAGCTGTCGTGTAGGGGCGTGTGCGCTCGGAGACTTGGAAGAACTTCTGTATTTTCATTATTTCTTATAAAAAAAAGAAAAAAGCCCAAATCTCAAAGAGCCGTCGGAGACATCCGAGAAAAAAAAAATCAGAATCACATTACAGAAAAACAAAATAAAATTGTACAGGGAGATCATTAATCTCCCTGTGTACTTATTATGCGTATAAAATAGACAAATAATAACAATTAATCAAAACAAACCTTGGAAACAACATTCTCATAATAATTCGACCAGAAAGACTCAATCCCTTCAAGCCTGTAACTCATCTTCTCTTTTTCATCACAGAAATCAAAAGTCCGTATTAACCCATTCATGATATCATAACCGTTTCTTAACTTTCTGATTATCTTTTCAGTTACATGCTGGGTCAGATTCTCGTACTCAAGCGGTTTCCCGTAAATATTTGCACTGCTCAATAATAGTTCTTCAGTACGCTCTATTGCATATCGAAACATCCTGAAACCAAACAGATAACCGGTTCCCCTGACAGTCATATCTTTTTCAGATACCGAAAGCGAACCAATAAGAACAGATTCCAGACCTTTTTCATCCAGATAGACCAGATTAATGCGCGGTCCTTTATTCTCGGAATAAGACTCCACAGGTATGATAATATTTCTGTCCGGAATACCGGCCCTGAATTGAAGTAGAATCAACTCGGAGTCGCCTGAAGGAGGGAGTTTTTCGCCTTTACGCAGAAGGGTTTTCCTCTTTTCGTGAATCTGTTCCTGGAGATCTGTTACTGCTACATTGATTAAAGCGGAAGCGGAATTGATTTGTGAATAATCACGTGTCATTTGACACCTCCATAGGTTTTAGGTAATAAAAAAGGCCAGTCCACCTACGCCCTATGGAGCGCCCCGGACCTCACGGTATCCGGGAGACTGGCCGTAATAATTTCCCAATAAAAAAACCGGATTACGGTCCGGGGGCAATGCCGCCATAGAGTTTAGGTGTTCTAAGTATAAAAAATTATTTCAGGGATAGCAAGTTGTTTTTGATGAAAATTGTTGTACAATTTTTGATGGGATAAAAAAAATGCCAGGGGAAAGTTAGAGTTTAAAATAGATAGGAAATAGATAGGAAAGATTTGAATTTGGTAAGGCATGCGCCCTTTATTAGCTACTGCTACGCTTGCGGTTGGGTACGTCAGAATGCTGGCATTTTTGCCTTCGAATAAGAGAATAAGTTAACAAAGGTTCTTTTAAAAAGGAGCTATTCACAGGTTTCCACACGCCCCCAAACCGAAAGTTACAGAGCTGCAATGAACTGCCGCGGGGGTCGTGTGCGCTCGGCGAACATGATGCCTTTTTAGTAGAATTGACCATTATGATATGAATTTGGTAAGGCATGCGCCCTTTATTAGTTAC
>JAAYEB010000040.1 GCA_012728995.1 Fibrobacter sp.
CGAAAGGTCAATTCTGAACTCTGCGTAGTCTCGCATACTGCAAATTAGAATCTCACACTATATACGGTATCAAATAAAGATACTGTCCGGTTATATTGAGTAAAAAAAAATATTGTTCATTGGTCTTTTTTTTAAAAGTCCTTAATGATACAATTATTACATAATATTGTATCATTGTTGATTAGAGAGTGTTTAAAAAGCAAGTATGATGAGACTTCCAAGTATCTTTATTCAGGGTGATGCTTAATTTTTTGAAGAGGTTGGTGGGATGTATCTGCTCCATAAAATACGAGGACAACGTTCTACTGTTGGATTGGATATAGGAAACCATTCAATAAAACTTGTAAAACTGCTTTATCAGAAGAACTGTTATTATCTGGAAGCTACCGGGATAAAAGAATTGCCCCCTGGTACAATCGAAGGCAGTGAGATAAAGAACAAGGATGTTTTGGCTGATGCAATTACAAAATTGATAAACCAATGTGATCCCTCAATAGTTGAAGTTGTAATTTCGATGTCCGGGCATGGAATAATTTCTGATAAATTCACATTTAAAATAGACCCGAATGAAAATGCTGAAGAATTAATACTATGGGAAGCGGGGCAGCGCAGTCCTTTTGATGTTGAAGATATTACTCTTGATTATAAAATCCTTCATCGTAATCCTCAGACAAATGAGATTGAGGTACTGCTGGTAGCAGCAAAAAACAATATAATGCAAAATTATATTGATTTGCTTTATGAAATCGGATTACGTCCTGTCATAGTTGACGTTGATGCGTTTGCAATTAATAATTGTTATGCATTTGAATCCACCGGAGTATCCCGCAGTGGTGTGACAGCACTGATAAATATTGGTCATGAACTTACAAATGTAACATTCGTTAAAGATGGAGTTTATCATTCTACCAGGGATATTTCTACTGCAGGGGATTTTTTCAATAAAACTGTACAGCGTAATCTGGGGCTAAACGGTGAGGATTCAATTCTGGCATTAAAAGGTCGAACTACTGATTCTATTGACAGTACCAAACTCGCTCAAAGTATAGAATATGCTGCAGAAGAACTGTCTTCAGGTATTGATCTGGCTTTTTCATATTACAAAAGTTCCGAAAAAAGTGATTCAATAGATAGAATTATTTTATCTGGAGGCGGTGCTTATATACCCCGTCTTGTTGATTTTCTTGAAAAACGGCATCAGACTTCGATTCAGATTTCCAATCCGCTCTCTTTTTTAAAATTTGATCCAGGGTTATTTGGAAATATTACACCTCAGAGTATTTCGGCATTATTGACTGTGGCTATTGGACTGGCATTAAGGAAAGTGGAAGAGTGATGGCGCATAATGAAATAGAACGCATAGAAATTAATCTTCTGCCTGCTGAATATCGGATTCACAGGGGAAGTTTAAAAATTCAGCGTGAAGTAATCTATCCGCTGCTTCTTCTGCTTGTTTGTTCTATTGGATTTACTTTCTGGAGTTTCGGGCTGAAATTCGAGATAAGCAGGCTCAAAAATGAAATAAGTGCTATTGACAGAAAAATTCAGCAGAACAGGCCTATTCAAAATGAAATAAATGAGTTGAGAAAAAATAAAAACACTATTCAGGAAAAAATCAGGGCGCTTGAAAGAATCAGCGTTAATAAGGAAAAATGGGTTTCTTTGATGGAAATAATCTCTGAAAATCTGCCGCAGTACAGTTGGCTCGTTTCTATCAAAGAACAAAACAGTATGCCTCCGGTTCTGCATTTAGAAGGGCGGACATATTCTTTCCCTGACGTGGCTAATTATATGTCAAATTTATCCGAAAGCGAATATGTACAGAAAGTCGATCTGGCAAATATTGAACAGATCGATTCAAAACTGGGTGTTTACCGATTTTCGTTATCTTGTACTGTTAATCCGGATATAAGACTGGAAAAAATCGTCTCATTAGAAAAGGCTGAAGATAAAGGGCAGAATCAATGAGTAAAATTAATCTGAAAAACCCCCGTTACAGAATTCCTATACTTATTGTATTGATAGGAATTGCGGGTGCTTTTTTATGGTATCAGCAGTTCTATATTCCTACCAGGGAGATAATTGTCAGAACAAGACAACAGCATAAAAACAAGGAAGATACATTACGGACAATTCTGGCTCTGAAACCACAGCTGGAAGGACTGAAACTTGAATTTTTACAGGTACAAAACAGGCTTGATTCATTAAAAAATATATTTCCAGATCAAAAAGAGATTCCTAAACTGATTAATGAGATTACTGGAGTTGCCAGAGCTGCTGGTATTGTAACTACAAAATTTAATCCTCTTACGGATATTGAACGTGAGTACTACATAGAGAACCGATACAATATCTCTGTAACCGGTACTTATCATGGGCTGGCAAAGTTTTTTGCTTTTTTGGCTAATTTTAAACTGATAGTGAACCTGACATCAATGAATATCGCAGCAAATAACGACCAGACTGTTTTTTCAGAATATAATGGCGAAGAGCCGGTTTCAACTATAGTATCAATGTTTGAAATGACAACCTTTTCTTCGAAAAAGTGATATGGCCGGAAAATTTTATAAACAGTTATTTAGATTTAGTCTGGGGATTTCATTATTCCTGGCATCTGGCATATATGGATCAGTTCCTGTTATCAATGAGCTGAACATTATTGGTAGTTCAAAAGGAATTGCATTGTCTGTTTCTGCAGATTCTCCTTTTGATGCTCAGTTCATAAGCAGGGAACAGTATTTACTTGATATAGTTTTGAAAAACTGTATCTATGGACTGGATTCTTTTATTTATGATAATTTTGGAAAACATGTACCAATAAAAAAAATATCTGCAAAAGAAAACGGAAATGGAAATCAGATTACAATATCAATTGAGCTTGGACAAAAACTGCTTTTTCCGGTTAAAAAAAGCCGCAAGGGTAACAAATGGCTTGTACTGCTGACAGATAAAAGCACGCATGATTTTGTATGGCGTGGTTCTGTCAGGTTAAACGCCCTGAGTCTTGATAGTTTAAACAGTAATAAACTAAAGGATGCTGTTCTTGAAAAGATTTCAGTTTTACAGCGCGACAATATATGTAAACTGAGTTTCGATTTTACAGGTAAAACTGAAAAGAGAATAAGACAAATTGGGGATTCGTTGCAGATCCTTTTTAAGGATGCCATAAATGCTACCGGAAAAAGCATATATGATTTGCCCGAAAATATTTCATTCAAATCTGTACGCCTGAAACAAAAATCGTTTAATGGAACACAGTGGCTTGGGGCTGCAGTTAAACTTGATCCTGAAATTGATGTTAAACCATTCAGTACCGTAACTTTTAATGGTCAATCCCTGGTATTATACATGAAAACTGAAAACAGAAATATCAGTTTCTGGACTTCAAACAAAGGTCATGAATGGGAATATCCTTTTTATGAATCTCCGAATTATAATGTTGATATGGATTCATTAAGCCAGAGAGCTCAACATGATGTAAACAGTGATACAGAACAGGATGAATATTTTACAATAAAGGACGAACCGCAAAACCTGCCTTTGATAACTGAGAAAACTGATAAACAAAAAGGTATAAACAGTTCTGATGAAGAAAAGTCTCAGGATAAGGTAAAATCTTTGGTTGTAGAAGAAACCCCGGTTAAAAAAGAAACTGAATCAGTGAGTCGATATCTGGTTGCCACTGCAGATCGGATAAATGTACGTTCCAGACCATCAATGAACGGCAATGTTATTGATCAACTTGAAAGTGGATCAAGGCTTGAATTTATCAAGAAACAGGGTGCCTGGACTAATGTCGGTTATGCTTCCAAAGACGGGTGGGTACATAATTCACTTTTGGCTCCTGATAACAAGGTTGAGGAAATAAAACCTGAAGAAGATCAGGTGGTAGAATATGTAAAAGAAGCACAGGAAAAGATAAATAAAGTATCCATACAATTGCCTGACGACAAAAAAGTGAATACTGAAAAAGAGGAATATAAAGTTAAATACAAAGGTTTCGGACGAGATCCGTTTGTTCCTCTGGTTAGTGATACAATATCTGAAAACGGCATACCATTTCTGGAAAATCTGAGGCTTGTGGGAATACTGTACGATAAAAATGATAGAATCGCCTTGTTTGAAGATTTTAAAAACCGTAACCGGCCATTTGCACTCAGGGAAAACGACAAAGTCGATAATGGAAAGGTACTGAAAATTTACAGGGATAAAGTTGTCTTTTTGTTGACAGAATTTGGTATTTCACGATCTTTTTCGATGTCCCTGTCCAGTTTATCTGATCAGGAAGTGAGGAAACAATGAAAAGGGTACTTTCAATTTTGGCAGCTATCCTAATCTGCTGTATCAATGTAACCTTTTCCTTCGGGCAAACAACTCAACAGGAAAGTGTTATCGATTATTTTGAAGTGCATAATGCAGACATGATTTCAGTTTTCAGGCAACTGAGTGAATTCAGTGGCGTTGACATTGTAACCAGCAGGGATGTAAAAGGATCTGTAACCCTTTCAGTTTCAAACAAATCCTGGAGTGAAATTCTCAACATTATATGTAAAATCAATAATCTTACTGCATCTGATGAGGGCTCGTATGTATATGTCCTGACTGCTGATGAATTTAATAAACGAACAATCGATAATGCGTCGTCGATTCAGGTCTCTCAGGAACTGCAGCCACTTAAAAGGGAAATAATCAGGTTAAATAATATTTCTGCTTCTGAAGTTCAGACATCAATTCAATCTCTTCTTTCGGGCAGAGGTAAAACTACAGTCGTTGAGAACAGTAATGCTATTATTGTATATGATACCGAAAAAAATATTGATGAAATACGGGGAATGATTTCTGAGCTGGATATTGAAAGTGAGCAGATCCTGATTAAATGCAAGATTATTGAGGTAAATTCCGGTGTGATCCAGCGACTTGGTATCCATTGGGGATATTTTGATGCCGGGAAAAGTATTGAGGCATCACATATTAAAAGTAGTGATAATATCATTTCAGGAGCTCTGGAAAGGATAACATACGGAATTATCAGTCCTGAAAAACTTTCTGTTGCACTGGAGTACCTTTATTCAGATAACAATGGAAATGTTGTAGCTCAACCTCAGATCACAACTCTGGATAATAAGGAAGCCAGGATTTTTATGGGACAACAAATTCCGGTTCCTTATATTGATGAAGCTGGCAATACGGTTTATCAGATGATTGATGCAGGTACAGAACTTATTGTCAAACCGCATATTGCCGGTAATGGCAGAATCCTTCTTGAATTAAAACCAAAAAAAGAATCTTATACTCTTCAGGAAGGCGGGCAGCCAATAATTAACCAACAAAGCGCAAACACAACTGTATTCGTTGATAATGGCGAAACTGTCGTAATAGCAGGACTAACTTCAAATGAAACTCATAATGTGGAAACTGGTATCCCGGTTTTAAAAGATATTCCCCTTATTGGAAATCTTTTTAAAAGATCTGAAAGAAATAAAGATAAAAAGGATCTTATTATTTTCGTTACACCGCATATTATTGAACGAGGTTATAGTGCTGCATATAAACAGGTTTATGAAGATAGCGAGTTATCAACAGAAAATAAGTGATCAAATTCTCCTGAATTAACTTCGATACAGCCAAGAAACTCACCCGGTTTTATTCGAATTTTATAGTTTTTAATTTTTTTAAGGCCCGAAAAAAGTTTTTCCATTAATCACATTGACAGTACCTTGGCATATATTGTATAATCTTGTCTTAATATGTAGCACAGATTGTGGTCATAAAATTTGATTTAACATACCTTCGAGGAGAATGCATTAATGATCTCTACTATCAGAAAGCGGGACGGCAAACTGGTTCCTTATGATAACTATAAAATTGCGAATGCTATTTATAAAGCAGCAGAAGCGGTTGGTGGCAAGAATTTTGGATTGGCGCTTTCTTTGGCAAAAAAAGTTGAAGAGGTTCTGAATACAAGGTTTCATCCAAATTCAATACCTGCAGTTGAAGAACTTCAGGATATTGTAGAAAAAACCCTTATTGAAAGCGGACATGCAAAAGTCGCCAAAGCTTATATCATATACCGGGAACAGCACAGGCGTTTCAGAAGCACACATGATCTGTTACTGGATATATCAAACACGATGGACGGGTACTTGAAAAGGGAAGACTGGCGGGTTCATGAAAATTCTAATGTCAATTATTCCCTTGGAGGTCTGATTCTTCATAACAGTGGTGCTATTACTGCAAATTATTGGCTCGAAAACATATATGGCCATGATATCTCTTCTGCTCACCGTAACGGAGATTTTCACATCCATGATCTTTCGATGTTTTCTGGATATTGTGCAGGATGGTCATTGAGACAGCTTATTGCTGAAGGGTTAGGCGGTGTAAAAGGAAAAATCTCTTCGAAACCTCCGAAGCATCTTTCTACACTTGTTCAGCAGATGGTGAATTTTTTGGGAATACTTCAAAATGAATGGGCTGGAGCACAAGCATTCTCATCATTTGATACATATCTGGCACCATTTGTAAGAGTGGACAAACTCTCGTATGAAGAGGTAAAGCAGCAGATCCAGGCTTTTGTTTTTGGAGTTAATACTCCTTCCAGATGGGGATCACAAGCCCCCTTTACGAATATAACACTGGACTGGGTTGTACCGGATGACCTTAAAGATCAACCAGCCGTGGTGGGTGGAAAGCCTCTTGATGAAACTTACAGTGAATTCCAGAATGAAATGGATATGATAAACAAGGCTTTTCTTGAAATACTTATTGAAGGGGATGCTGATGGAAGAGGCTTTTCTTATCCTATTCCGACGTACAATCTTACAAAAAATTTCAATTGGGACAGCGAAAACGCACAGTTGCTTTTTAAAATGACTGGTAAGTATGGTACTCCTTATTTCCAGAATTTTATCAATTCACAGCTTAATCCAGGTGATGTGCGTTCAATGTGCTGCCGTTTGCAACTCGACAAAAGAGAGCTGCGTAATCGGGGCGGAGGATTGTTTGGTTCAGATGAGTTTACAGGTTCCATTGGTGTTGTAACCATAAACCTGCCAAGGATTGGCTACCTGTCAACTAACAAGGATGATTATTTCAGACAACTGGATCATTTTATGGATCTTGCAAGAGATTCCCTCGAAATTAAAAGAAATGTAATTACGCGATTAATGGATCAGGGACTGTTCCCATATACTCAAAGATACCTCAGACACTGGAATAACCACTTCTCAACTATCGGTCTGATTGGAATGAATGAATCGGTTCTCAATTTTATGGGAAAGGATATGAGTGATCCTGCGGCCCGTGAATTTGCCAAAGATGTGCTGATTTATATGCGTAACAGGCTGATGAAGTATCAGGAACAAACCGGCCACCTGTTCAATCTTGAAGCTACTCCGGGTGAGGGTACTTCCTATCGTCTGGCTAAAATTGATAGAAATAAATTTTCACGAATGGTAATTCCCGGAGAAGATAATCCATTTTACACAAACTCGACCCAGTTGCCGGTTAATGTTACTGATGACCTGTTTGAAGCGCTTGATATGCAAAACAGTATTCAAAAACTGTATACTGGCGGAACTGTTTTTCATGCGTTTATCGGTGAGGCAATCGATGATACAGAAACGTGTAAAAAACTGGTTCAGAAAATCGCAATCAATTATGAACTCCCTTATTTTACAATTTCACCTACATTTTCAATTTGCAGATTACACGGTTATATAAAAGGGGAGCATTTTTCATGTCCTAATTGCAGTGAAGAAACTGAGGTTTATTCCAGAATCGTTGGATATTACAGACCAGTCCAGAACTGGAATGCAGGTAAAAAATCTGAGTATGCGATGCGTAAATTATTTGATGTCTCTTGCGGTTCAAGCGAAATGATCCCTGAACAGGAAAATGATATTACTCAGGAGACCGTATGCCAGGTATCGACCCAGATATAACAGGATGGTTAAAACATTCATTTATCGATTATCCGGGAAAGGTATCTACAGTTCTATTTTTTTCTGGATGTAATCTGCGTTGTCCATATTGCCACAATCCATCAATTGTTAAGAACCTGCTGCCACCGGTTCCGTTTGCAAAAATAAAGGATTATCTGGCATTGCGAAGGTCGATTATTGATGGGGTGGTTATAAGTGGAGGTGAACCAACCATTCATCAATCCATGTTGCCTGTGGCAGCATCACTTCGTAAGGAAAAATTTTCCATAAAGCTGGATACAAATGGGCTCAATCCCCAAATGATCGAAAAATGCAATCCTGATTATCTGGCTGTTGATATCAAGACTTCGTTTTGCCGTTATTCCGAATTGTCATGTGTCATGAACGACTGTAAGGAACGATTGACAGATACTCTTGAAATAGTCAGGAAAATGGGTGAACAGGCTGAAGTCCGCATTACAGTGGCACCTTTATTAATAGATGATTCAGTTATAACTGAACTGGCAGATATTCTTAAAGGAGTTGCAAAAATATATCTTCAGCCATTTAATCGGACCTCTGAACTCCTTGATCCCTCTTATAAGGAACTGGAACCTGTTTCACAAGAAAAAATCCAGGAATATCGTGATTATATCGAGCAGATTACAGGGGCATGCAAGATAAGAGGGGAGTAGAATAATTATCCTATCTGCTGCAGCTGAGCTTTACCTTCCGAAAAACAGTACATTGATGAAATGTTATTTTTGTAAAGCATCTTGATCAGGTTCGGAAAGGATTTACCGACCATTGATGGGTCATGGGCATCTGAACCGATCGTAATCGGGGCATGGTTTTTGGAAATCAGTTCCAGAAATATCTCGAAAAGATTATACCTGTTATTCTTGTTTGCTCTTGACCACAAATATCCATTTGCATTTACTTCCAGACAAGTCTGGTTCTGCAGGGCTGCATTTATGGTGTTGTTGATTTCGTCAACAAGCTCATCATGTTTTTCTTCTGGAAATGCAATGTAACGCCAGATATAGTCAAGATGACCAAGAGAACTGAACAAACCGCTTTTTACAGCAGATCTGGCTTGATGAAAGTATTCTTTGTAAACAGGTATGGTATTTTTCCCCTTATAATCCGACAGATGTTCCCAACTGAATCGTGGAAGGCAGTGGATTGAACATATGCTAAAATCCAGAGATACCTGATCGAGTATACGCAACAGCAGCTCTTCAGCACCTTCAATGTAATCTATTTCCAGGCCTGTTTTTATTGCAATCTGATCTGCATAAATCTCTTTGAGATCTGATAGTTCAGAAATATACCGGAAAATATCTCTTTCATTCATACCCCAGTCCCAGTAACGTTTTTTCTGGGTTTGGGAAAGGTAATATCGTCCAAGATGGTCAGCGAATCCAATTTCCTGAAATCCGAACTGAATTGCACTTTCTATGTATTGGATAATTTTGCCCTTTGCATGACCGCAATAAGGAGTGTGTACATGATAATCTGCCAACATAGAAAGACCTTAGACCTTGAGTTTTGCAATCTGTGCGTTGCCATAATCCCGTGATGCATTTTGCAACAGAGTGTCTATGTAATTTTCAATAAATTCAAAGACTTGTGCAGGAGCACGGCCAATGAAAGCTGAAATATTGAGAATATTATCAAGATCTTCACGGCTAAGGCCAAAAAGAGGGTCCTGGGCTATTCTATCAAGCAGGTCATTGGGTTTGCCTTCCATTTTCACTATGCGTGCAGATTCCATGGAGTGTTTTCTGATCTGTTCATGCAAGACCTGACGGTCACCACCTTTTTTAACACCAGCCATAATAATAGTTTCTGTAGCCATAAAGGGCAGCTCTTCCCTGATTCTTCGATTGATAACCTGTGGATAGACAACTAATCTGTCGCATATATTTGATGCAATTAAAAGAGATGCATCTGCTGCAAGAAACATTTCTGGAATCGAGAGCCGTTTATTTGCAGAATCGTCCAGAGTTCGTTCAAACCACTGTTCTGCAGCGGTCATTGCAGGAGATTGGGAGAGTGAAATAATATAGCGGCAGAGTGCGGTCATGCGCTCCGATCTCATAGGATTTCGTTTATATGCCATGGCTGATGAACCTATTTGATCTTTTTCAAAAGGCTCTTCAATCTCTTTCAGGTGTTGTAACAAACGGATATCATTTGCAAGTTTGTGGAGAGACTGGGCGAGGCCGGAAAGTAACGATGCTGCCTGGAAGTCTATTTTCCGCGTATAGGTCTGCCCGCTTACCGGAATTACATTTTTAAATCCCATTTTTGCTGAAACTTCTTTGTCCAGTTTTTTGACCTTTTGATGATCACCTTCAAAGAGGGATAGAAAACTGGCCTGGGTGCCTGTGGTTCCTTTTACTCCTCTGAAAGGTAATGCTAAAAGAAGATTCTGAATCTGTTCAAAATCCAATAAAAGATCATACATCCACAGTGTAGCCCTTTTCCCAACTGTTGTTAATTGAGCCGGCTGAAAATGTGTAAAACCAAGAGTTGCACAATCTGCATATTTTGTTGCGAAATTCCTGAGGATCTGAAGTAAAACATTTATGCGGGAAAGAATTAACTTCAATGCATCACGGATCTGTATCAAATCAGTGTTGTCTCCCACATAGGCACTGGTTGCACCTAAATGAATAATTGGTTTAGCCAGCGGACAGCAGTCTCCGAAAGTGTACACATGAGCCATAACATCATGACGGGTTTGAGATTCGTATTGAGTCGCAAGTTTGAAATCTATATTATTAACATTTTTTTTCATTTGTTCTATCTGCTCGTCTGTGATTGGCAAACCCAGATCTTTTTCTGATTCAGCTACAGCAATCCAGAGTTTTCTCCATGTGGTGAATTTGTTTGCAGGTGAAAAAATATAAGACATATCATCCGATGCATATCTGTCTAAGAGCGGATTCTGGTATTCATTCATGTTTTTGTTCATCATAACTCCTGGAAAAAAGCCAAATCCTCAAAAAATCAATTCAAAATATACAATATGCCTGCATCTTTGGATTTATTGTGCTAAATTAAGAGATAAAACTTGAAAGAGATAATCGGTATAGTTATTTTATCTTATTGAAAGTGCAGGGGTTCAGTCTACTAAATATAAGGGGGAAATGGTGGATAATAGACTTAAAAAGACATCAGTAGTATTGCTGTTGTTATTCAGCTTTATTTCGGCCCAATCTATTGAGAGTATGATGGCTGCTGGTCAGGAACTGTTACGTGCTGGTGCATTCAACCAGGCTGTAACTCAGTTTCGCCAGGTAGTAAGCAGAGAGCCTGCAAATTTTGAAGCACAGTACAATCTTGGGTTTGCTTATCTTGGGTGGGGACGCCACTCAAATGCTGTTGAAGAGTTTAAAAAAGCCCTGAGATTAAATGCAAGAAGTTCCGAAGTGTGGTCAAATCTCGCTATAGCGTATGAAAACCTGGGTAAAAGTCAGGATGCAATTAACGCTCTTTATCAGGCTGTCAGTATAGATCCTAACAATCTGACTGCACGGGCTAATCTTGCCGCTATGTATGCAAATCAAAATCAGATAAAGCAGGCTGTCGCACAGTATAAAGAGATTATTAAAATTGATGGCATGAATGAGGATGCTCTGACAAATTTAACAAAATGTCTTGTTGGGGCCGGACAGATTGAAGAGGCCAAGCACTATCTGAAACAGTTGATCGTAGCTAATCCAAATGATGGATATGCTCATTGGGAACTGGGAAATATCTACTGGAAAAAAGAAAATGATATTGATCGGGCAATTAATGAGTATAAACTTGCAATCTCTGTTCAACCAGATGGTGGATCTTATTACGAGAATCTTGCACTTGCCTATGAACAAAAGAATGATAAGAAAACAGCAATTGATACCTGGAAAACATCATTGATTTATCTTGATGATGCTTTGCAGAAAGAAAAAATCGAGGACAGGATAAAATTTCTTGAGGGCGGCAATGTCGGACCAAGCGGCGAAAATCTGGAAATGAAACCTGCTTCAAGAGAACAAATCAATGATCTCCGAAAAGAGTTACGTAAAGAGGAGAAGAAAACCCAAACCAAACGTATCACAACAGCTCCGGTTGATATCATGGGCGATTTTAATGATCTTAATGCAGAAGAGGACGAAAGTAATCCGCTTGATTTACAGTTTGAAGCTAAAAAACGTGCAAAAGAATAGTACTCTAAAAAAGTGAGCAGGGTAAAACATCTGCTCACTACCCTCCAGTACCAAGTAAAATGAAAACAGAACCCCGGGCTTCACGCTATAATTCTTATCGAAGATATATAAAATCAAAATTCGGGAACCCTGTTCTTAAAATTCCTCTCAATGGTGGATTCAGTTGCCCCAATCGTGACGGATCAAAAAGCTTTTCGGGGTGCATTTTCTGTGACAATCGCTCTTTCAGTCCTGCTGCAGAAAACCAGGAATCTCTGTTAAAACAACTTTGCAATATTATCAATCGGTTTGAGGGACGGTTTAACGCTTTTATCCCTTATTTACAACCTTTTTCGAACACATATGGAAGTGTAGATAAATTAAAATCAGTATATGAACCTTTGCTCTCAATTCCGCAAGTTATCGGTATTGCAATTGGTACACGACCGGATTGTTTTACAGATGAAATATTTGATTATCTTCATGATCTTTCAAAACGCACTTATCTGAGTATCGAACTGGGTTTGCAGAGTGTACATCAGGAAACACTGGATAAACTTAATCGCGGACACTCTTTTTCAGATTTTTGTAATACTGTTGAAAAATTAAACAGCTACGGTATTGAAACTGTTGCACATGTAATGTTGGGCTTACCTGGTGAATCGGTTCAAATGATGACAGAGACTGCCCGGAAATTATCTCAACTTCCTGTTTCCGGAGTGAAAATTCATCAATTAATGATTATTAAGGGTACAGAACTGGAAAACCAGTACAATAGCGGGCTCGTTGAACCATTGACGCTTCAGGCTTATGCCGAAATTCTTTGTGAATTCATATCCCGACTGCGACCAGATCAGTATATTCATCGTCTTATGGCTGATTCAAAAAAAGAACTTGGATTAATTGCTCCATTATGGAGTGAGAAGAAACAACAGTCTTTGTCCAGAATTTATTCGTATATGGAAAGTAATAATGTGAAACAGGGGTCTGCAACTGATAATATTTAAACAGTTTTCGTTATCTTTTTTATCCGCCTCCATACTGTTGTCCGGTCAATGCCTAATCTTCGTGCTGTTTCGCTTTGGTTTCCGTTACACTCTTTGAAAACTTCCAGAAGTTCATTATCACTTATTATATGATGGCGAGGCGGGTATAAAGATTGTTTTTCAGCAGTGGTAAAGCTGTCCTGGCTTGAAGAGTTACAGATGTTTTTTCGTAATTCAACTTTTCGTATCTCAAGCGGTAGATCAAAGATATCGATTAGCTTGTCCTGGCATGTTACAAAAGCATGTTCTATGGCATTTTCCAGTTCCCTGATATTACCTGGCCAGCAATAATCCATCATTGTTACTGCTGCATCATGAGTCAATCCATGTATCGATTTATCTGTTTCCTTATTGAACCGGCAAATGAAATGATCTGTCAGAAGGCCGATATCTTCTTTACGTTCCCTGAGTGGAGGTATGTTTACTACAAAAACTTTTAGTCTGTAATAAAGATCCTCTCTGAATTCACCATTCTGTACCATTTTGCGCAAGTTCCTGTGAGTAGCAGCTATAATACGTACATCAGTCTTTCTGGTATTATTTTCTCCAACACGCTCAAATTCTTTTTCCTGGAGAAAACGAAGCAGTTTTACCTGTATGAGAGGTGATAATTCACCTATCTCATCCAGAAAGAGTGTACCGCCATCAGCAGCTTCAAATCGCCCGGGTTTATCGTTTATTGCTCCTGTAAATGAACCGCGTGCATGTCCGAAAAGCTCACTTTCAAGAAGATTCTCCGGCAGCGCTGAACAGTTTAATTTTACAAAAGGACCATTTTTTCTGGAACTGTGGTTGTGGATAGCCTGTGCGGCAAGTTCCTTTCCGGTACCTGTTTCACCAGTAACAAGAATTGTGGCATTTGATGCAGATGCAAGTTCGATCAGATAATACAGTTCCTGCATCACATGACTTTTTCCTACTATTTCACCCAACCTGTTTTTCTTACTGTTTTGTTCAAGCTGTTGTAACCGTATCTCAGCTTTACGGAGAACTGAAATGTCGGTTATTGTTTCAACCGCACCAAGAATTTTTCCTTGAGTGTCCTTTAAAATACGGGCATTTTTAAGTACCGGAATTAATTTTCCTGATTTGTGTATTATCTGACACTCTTTATTTATAATTTCCCCTTTTGAAAAAAGGGAGCAATCTGGTGGGGGATTGCATACTTCTTTCATCAGTGTGCAGCAATTTTTTCCAATTATCTCTTCAGTGCTTTTTCCTGTCAATTCTTTCAGCGAGTCGTTGCAAAAACGTATAGTACCGTTATTATCTACAAGGAATAATCCCTCTGCCAAGGTTTGCAGTATTGATTTAAGACACTGGGGAGTTAAATCTTCATTAACAAAACAGTCCATATATTTCTTTCTGATGCATTGATGCATTTTCCATGTTGCATAGTTGCATTGCAATATACTTAATTCGCAACAGAAGTGGAAATATTGAGTTTAAAACCGGTTTTGTTATTGGCATATAGATTGCATATAAGGAAGGTGTTTATAAACAAACAAAAAGGAGGATCTAATGGCTAATGAGACTACTGATGCAACTTTTAAGGATGATGTCTTGAATTCAGAAATTCCGGTATTGGTTGATTTCTGGGCTCCCTGGTGTGGTCCCTGTAGAATGGTTGGGCCGATAATTGATAGAATCGGTGAAAAAATGAAAAATAAAGTCAAAGTGTTCAAACTGAATGTTGATGAAAATCCTTCAACTGCGGGTTCGTATGGAATTACCGGAATTCCTACTGTGATCATTTTTAAAAATGGGCAAATAGAACGTGAATTTGTTGGTGTACAGCCTGAACAGGTGTATTTAGACGCTTTGGTTGCATAGGAGTATTAAAATGCCTATTTACGAATATAAGTGTAAGGAGTGTGGAAAAGAGTTTGAAGAGCTGGTACCAATTGGTATCGACAAAAACCCTTCTTGTCCGTCATGTTCTTCTGAAAACACAGAGAAAAAATTCTCAATATTTGGCAGTCTGGGGGCTGGTTGCGGGAACTCAGGATTTACATGAGCATCGTAGGGTAAAAGATCGGTCTGGTCTTGAGTTGTGATGGGTGAGGGGTTCTTCGCCCATTTTTTTAAAATTACAAGTTAAATCAAACATTCTGGGTGTAAAAAGATGAAAAAGATTGTTGTTGTAGGTGGTGTTGCAGGAGGTGCAAGTTTTGCAGCCCGTATGCGAAGGCTTGATGAAAAAGCAAAGATTATCATGTTTGAAAGAGGAGCCTATATTTCGTTTGCCAATTGTGGACTCCCATACCACATTGGTGAGACTATAAAAGAGCGTGAAAATTTGATAGTGCAAACTCCACAAGAGTTTAAGACAAGGTTTAATGTTGATGTGCGAACTGAATCTGAAGTCGTTTCTATTGATACATCCCGCAAGTGTGTAAAAGTCCAAAGCAATGAGACAACTTATGAGGAAACATATGATTTTCTGGTACTGTCTCCAGGTGCTGAGCCAGTTAAACCTCCTGTACCGGGTTTGGAAAGCAGCAAAATATTTACCTTGAGAACTATTGCAGATATGGATCGAATAAAGGAATTAATTGATAATGGGAAAGTAAAATCTGCAGCAGTTATAGGCGGAGGATTTATCGGGCTTGAGATGGCAGAAAATTTAAGACACCGGGAAATTGATGTGACTCTCCTTGAACTTCTTGATCAGGTATTTGCACCGGCAGATAAGGAAATGGCTCAGATTCTTCATCAACACCTTCTTCTTAACGGAATAGAATTAAGATTAAATAACGGAGTCAGGAAGTTCAAAAAAAGCAGTGATGGCAAACTGGATCTGTTTCTAGATAA
>JAAYEB010000335.1 GCA_012728995.1 Fibrobacter sp.
GTTGTAGCCAGAAACAGAGGCGTTAGGAGGTACTTTCGTGTTTTCTATGCCGAAAATGTCAAAGAACATAAAATAAATATCAGTTGTCAAGTCTTTGCTAAAATGGCTTTTTAGAGTAGACTCATTATTTGTTTAAAAAAAGGTTTGCTGGTCTGGTGTTTATCTTCAGCTATTGCGGTTTTTTTAACCGGATCAGCGGTTTTTGATGTGGATTGGAGAGAGAGGATAATGGTGTTCATGGCAAAATTGGAATCGAAAAAAGGAAAACTATTAACTTATTTAAATTAGTATCGGAAAGATATATATGCAAAGAAAAGTGTCTGAATCACCGATTGGCACTGATTATTGGATTTCACTGAAAGATATGGATGATTACAAATAATCAATACTTATCAGTGTAATTCGTGCAATCTTCTGGGTCCGTGATTCTGACAATGTTTTAAAGGTTCGAATCTCTTAAAATGCGAATAATTCCTGTTTAAAGAAAGACAGGAAAATAATCAAAAAAATCAATCATGGTTTTAATCATCCACATCAGGTAAATCAGCTGTTCAGACATTTTTCTGTTGTTATTTATATTTTTCTTAATCGATATCTACTTCAGTAGATTGAGAAAATAAGTACTCCGCGGCCGTTATGTTGAGCATCACCTGCAAACTAATTTTTGATATAATTATTTTATGAAGAGTATATGGGGCTAAAGACCACATTTTGCGTGCACCCCGGGCACCCTTATTGCAGCTCCTGTCTTTATGCAGGGGGCACGCACGAAGTCTGATTGCAGTCAAGATTACCTGTTAATAGTCATTTTTATAAATGATGATCACGTATGGCACTGAAGCTTTGCGGTTTGGTTATTTTTTGCCCTGGAAAAAGTACCTCGTCGTCCGGGCGCGAAAGCCTGGAATAATTTAATTTTTACTACCACTCTTTTAAAATTCTTTTATATAAGAAATAATGAATTTACAGAGAATCATCAGGTCCACCTAGCTTGACCTCTTCCCCCAGTCCCCCTTCTCCCGCAGGGAGAAGGGGGACAGCAGGATAGTAATGGGAGTAAAACTATTAGTGAATACAAAGGGAAAGGAACAAAACGCCAGTCCCCCTTTTTCCGCAGGGAGACGAGGGCCAGCAGGATAGTAATGGGAGTAAAACTATTAGTGAATTCAAAGGGGAAAGGAACAAAACGCCAGTCCCTCTTTTTCCGAGCATTTTTTCTTTCTTTTTACATAATAAATTGTTTAACATTCTGTATTCGAGTCTCCTTCGGGTGTTCGGGTCGGACCGCAGTAACAGCTTGACATTAAATACACTAACGCTTCAAAACACCTCATTATTGATCTTAAACGCTTGTTTTTAGGTTAAAAAAGATGATTTTAAGAACCAAAATGAGTTAATTTCTAAAAAAAAATCATTCTTTCCGTCTATATTTGAAATAAATTGCGTATTCCAGTCTACTCGGCACTCGGAACCGGTCCAAACCGGCACCTGATACGGAACGAAGCGACGCGATGTTTATGTAGTGCACAAATTCGGGTTTAAGTGATATTTTTCTGGTTTTTCCTGACTTCATCGGTTTTTAGAAAATATTAGAACACAATTGTCGATATTGGCGTTTCAGGGACGTTTTTTTTGTTTTAGAGCTTTGTAGTGTCTACACAAAAAGGCTTCCCCTTTATATCAATGCCTTACGAGTATTTACCGGCGAAGTCAGAAAAAAGCACCGAAATTCAGAAGCTTTGTGCGTACTATTCTGGACTTCATTGAGGGCACCATTCTGGTGGGCTACAATGTCTATTTTGACATGAGATTCTTAACCGGGGAGATGTCTCAATCAGGGATTGAAATTAACCATCCGCATATCTGCACCACGTGGTTACTCGGGCTTTAATGGTGGAAATACTCAACAGGGCCAGCAAAAGGCCTGTGACATCAACGGAGTCACTGAAGATTTTTGATACACTCCCCGTAATCACTGCCAAAGGTAATTAGCAATCAGCTCACGAGTATTGCTGCTCAGGGTTTTAGTCAGCATATTGGATCGATGTTTGTCAACCGTATGTTTTGAAATGCAAAGAATACGGGAAATTTCAAAGCTGGTTTTACCGATCATCAAAAGTTGCAGTATTTCCTGTTCCCTGGGAGAAAAAACACCGTACTTTTTGACCGGTGGATTCCGCAAGGAGGCGAAGCTTGACCCTATGCCCATGCATTTGCATATCAGATTCGCAGTAATCCCCGAGAAGGGGAGGTGAGAAATGTCGGTACAGACGTTGACTACCTTCAGGGCATCACCGTAAGCATTGATGCCCACATAGGCAATTTGGTGAAAAATATGCCGATAAGTTCCATCCCGGTGCAGCATCCGGTGTGTTATAGAAAATTGGGCCTTTAGCGGTTCGATCTCTTTCTGTGCCACCAGATGGGCATATCCTTCATTGATCACCGCTACGACGGTATTCCGGTCATGAGTATGCGCCAATTGAAAAAAAGGATATGTGGAGAATTCCTCCGGCGTATATCCTAATACAGACTTAACACCAACGACATTTTCTACTGTTTGATCCACCAGATTACAAAAGTACATAAACTGGTTGGGAAGACATTGATCTTGCAGCCACAGCGCCTCCAATGATACCTGACGACCATCGGCCAATGCAGCACTGGCTATTTCATGTATATCCATGAGAAAAATTCTCCAAATTAAACTGATTCAGTTTTTTTTATCTAACCACCATACCGCCAACGCATCTTTTATCAAGATATTCTATCTACCGATTATACTGATTTATCAGTATTTTTGCAAGCGTCTAATATAGTTATTTTTTAAGTGCAAAATACAAAAGGAATGTAAGTATAGAGTACTTGCTACACATATCAGAACAGGATGAATCGGCCAAAACCGGGATTTGATTTGGAAAAATTTATTATTCAGTTTACACATTTATAAAAGTAACCAGCGTGATATCTGACAATATAAGGACAATGCAAATTTTAACCTTATCAGTGTTAGGACAGAGTGTATGAAGATGATCTTTTTGGCAATCACCATGTGTGCGCTCGTGGTGTATGGTGAAGATACCGGTGAGCAGTTGCCGGTCGATGAGTGGAACGGCAGTTGGGGGTATTACGATCCATCAGAGTACAATAATGGTCAATATGTGCATCCCGACGCACCCAGCAATCCCCGATGCGCGGCATTTGATGCGGAAGGAAATCTGTGGTGCGCTACCGAACGGGGCTTTATGCACACGTTTCAGGAAGGAAAATGGAGCAAGATCCGTATCATGGAGCAAATATCCCTCACCGGTATTGTTTTGGATTCCGACTCAACTTTCTGGATAAGCAGCGCCAACGGGTTGTATCATTTTGATCCCCGCTCCAGACAAATCCTGTTTGCTTACACAACTATGAGCGACTTTCCCTCTAATGATGTACGGGGTGTGGCACTTGATTCGGACGGCACTGTATGGGCTGCAACCGCCGACGGGGTGGTTGAACGCAGCGGTACCGACTGGATCAGCTACAACAAAACCACCAACCCGGAATTTATTCCCGACCTTTTTCACAATGTCTTTTTTTCCCGTGATGGTAGTTGCTGGCTTTTGAGCGAACGAGGCATCTATCGCCGAGAGCCTGATTCTACGGCATGGGAGAATATGAAGGATCTGATTGGTATTGGTGACTCGCGAGTGATGTTCGAAGCGCAGGATGGTA
>JAAYEB010000336.1 GCA_012728995.1 Fibrobacter sp.
AAACAATTTTACATTTGGCATAAAATGCACCAATATTCGAATCGATCGAGATCGTAGACTTAACATAGTTGATTCACCCTGCAAAGGTATGGGAATGTCTGGACAGTTGAAATGATTTCTGGATCACTTTAGCGATGGATGGTTACAGATCACACGTTAATGTTTTCAAAAATCGGTATAGCTATATCGACCACCGCTGGCAAGGTTACAAAAGACATATCACAGCACTTTTTCTATTTGGTAAATCTGTTTATATTCCGGCTTGCATTCAGCATACAGGCAATGAGTTGGGAAGATGTATCTGCTGCTAAAAAGGTGCATATCTGTCGTAATCAATAAAACCGCAAAAAGCATTATTGCAAAGTTTGGATAAATCAAACCATGTATAAAAATCCGACTCATGTTTGTTATGATACGTTTAATGCAGAAACGCAATACCTGGAATCCGGTAGATAAAGGCCATTGGAGCCCTTGATGCATAATCAGAAGTCTTTGCTATAGAGATGTTTCCAAAAGGAAAAATAATGTGTTGCCTAGTGAAAAAGCCCCGGCAACTGTTTGACGAATGTATGTTAGATTCCGTTACCGGGGAAAAAGAACAAGTACCAGAACCAGTGAAATGACCAGGCATCAGCTATAGACTGATGGTTTTTATGAATCATTGCACATTCTGATAAATTCTGGTTATAAAATATTGTAATTCAATCACTACATGTAATCCCAGTCATGGGAGATGGCTACCCGTGTGTGCGTGTGAAACTCGCGGTTGCGTAATTGTGGACACTCAGTGTGGTTTCGCATTATTGCACCCTGGATAGCTGGCCACCGCCTGCCCAAACTGGTCATTAGCGGAACTTCCCTCACCATAGCGATATAATAAAAAATAAAGCGGCAGCGCGCTTTGGATTCATAACGCTACAGGAACATCTGCGACAAAACAAGGAATACCGCCGCCGGGTTGTAGTAATTTACTCCGCAACCGGTTACATTTTTTTGCGGTATTTATCTATAAATTGCGAACTCTTAATTTTGTTTTAAAATAAACGTTTTTTAATTGGTTTTCTGAAATGGAAGTAGATTTCGATCCGCTTCCATTTTTTTGCATGTACACACACTCTTAAAATAGTTTGGATATCAAGACCTTGCATGTAACTGTATATTTTAAATATTTTCAGTTTGAATCAAGGAGGATGTTTTAATGAAAAATATTCAAAAAATCCTAATTTTTATTTCGTCTGTGTCTTTACTACCCATGATTTTAATCAGTTGCAACCTTTTAAACACAGAGGAAAGCAGTGATGTTCCTTTAAACCCGGAGGAAAATTACAAACCTGAAGGTATGGTGAAAATTGCTGCAAAGGGTAAGACGTTTTCCATGGGTGATACAAAATTTAGTAATGCAAAACCGGTTCATCAGGTGACCTTTACTTACAATTACTGGATAGACACCGTTGAAGTAACACAGGGACAATACAAAGCCCTGATGACAAAAACTTACAACGATTTTACCGAACCATCCTGGAACAACACTTTTGGTGCCGGCGATAATTATCCCGTCTATTATGTGAACTGGTATGATGCAGTGCTATACTGCAATGCAAAAACCATAGAGGCCGGGAGCAGTGATACAGTGTATACGTATACATCAATAAGCGGTATTCCTGGAAATAATTGTTTTCTCAAGGAATTGAACATTGATCTGAGCAAGAACGGATTTCGGCTACCAACAGAAGCGGAGTGGGAGTATGCCTGCAGGGCTGGAACAACAACGAATTTTTACTGGGAGAAGGATTATAACCCGTATCCCAAAACAGCAGCAGATTCAAATGAAGTTAACGCATATGCGGTGTGGTATGGAAATTCATCTTCCAAAGGAAGCGGTAATGCCGGATTTGGAACACATCCTGTGGGGACAAAGAAAAAGAATGGTTTTGGTTTATACGATATGAACGGAAATGTATGGGAATGGTGCAATGACTGGCACAGTAATTACATAGCTGAACCTCAAACTGATCCTGCTGGTCCTGATGATGCCTCTTTCAGAACAATTCGCGGCGGCAGTTGGACCAATGGCGCTATCGATCATCGTTCAGCCAGTCGGTACAGCGGCCCCGATTCACCAGTCAATGATGTCGGTTTTCGGGTTTGTCTCACCGCCAAATAATCACCCTTTCAACGCTTCACTGTCCGGGGTGCGATCAGGAATACGTTATCCAGGATCACAAAAAGCAAACAGCGTAGATAATCATTATTATTCAGATGTCAATTTACCTGATTTGTCCTTTGCTATATTGAAAAATGATCATCAGGAAGTGATAGTGTCGTGCCATCTTTAAATCACATAATACCTTTCCTGTGATCGCACTCGGTATCATTATTTCTCTTTAAAAAAAAATAGCATGAACTGTTCGCAAACCGGAGATTGCGTGACGAGAATTTGGAATGTATACTTATTTTGATGCTTTCATATAATTCGAGTTTTCTTCCCTTTCTGGATCTGGTGGGACAGGAATGAATGGAATCTCGAGGCAAACCGTTCCAATCTCCTTAAAATACTGGCTCCAGTGTAAATTCTTTATACTTGGACATATCAATCAGTATCGGCTTGATATTCTGATTATTTTTTGTTTCAAACAGTAAAATCTGGGGAGGGGGCAAGATTTTCAGGATTATCACGAGCTACTAAATCATAATAACCAACAAGATGCGGAGTGGTACAATTATTATTTTAATTCGCGTGCCAACGGGAAACAGTGAAACAACATTTGTTAATATTTTTACAATTTCTGAATTCAATGAAATTCCCTCCCCTGTCTGGGTTAGTTTACGAATGGTACTATTGACAGCACAGACTCCTGGTTTTTCATGCGGAATCCTATAAGTCAACGAATTATACACATCAGCAACAGACACAACTTCGGCAAACCAGTGAATCATATTCTGCTTTGAAAGATCTTTCAGAGAAGGACGGTTTTCTCCCTTTATTCCCCGTGGATACCCTGAACCATCCTGTAATTCGTGATGTTGAAGAGCAATAGCAGCACTCGTTGAAGGAATAATATTGTTTGCTCCCGGAGAGCTTATAATAGTATATTATTCTTGTCTGTATAAGATATCAAATTTCCCATATGGATGACCCCTCTGGCAAGCAAAATAATCATCTTTTAAAAAATTCTTCATTCGCCTTGAACTTTCAGTCTCATATTCGCGTGCTGGATAACGCAGTAAGTTAGTTCGAATGTGGCGTTCACC
>JAAYEB010000041.1 GCA_012728995.1 Fibrobacter sp.
AACGAAAAATCTATATTAATTTGAATAAAAATATTTTGAAGCGTTTAAACTTAAAAGAACAATAAGTTTAAAATCCTTACGTTTTAAAAAGGAGTAACTTATGAGCCCGGTAAAATATGGGAAAGTACTTACAACGGTTTTATTTATGGTGTACTTGGCACAGTCTGCAGTGATTGAGGTGGCCAAAGATCTCCCCTTGAACTCAATACAGAAAGCAGTTGAAGAGGCACTGGAAGGTGATGTTATTGAGATACTTGATGATGAAGTATATGAAGAGCAGGTGACTATTGATAGCTCAAAAACCGGTCTTACAATAAGAGGTAATAAAAATGCAAAACCAACTATAAAATGGCAGGATACTGAATCAACTTTTCCGAAGAATGTAGACCAGGCACAGAGTGAGACATTTTCTGACAGTATAATGGAAGAAGGTAAATATTTTGATCAGAATGGTGCACTCCGTATCATAAAAGCAAGAGATGTTACTATCGAGAATGTTATTGTTAATGGTGGTGGGGCAAAACCCTTTTGCAATAAAGGTGTATGGTATAATGAAGAGGAAAATGAATATTATGACCTGTTACATGGCAATGCTGCAATTGTCTTAACTATTGCCAGTAATGTGATTATCCGAAACTGTGAAATCACTAATGCATATTTTGGAATAAGTGTAAAGGATCGTAATATGCGGGGTGCATTTGCTGAGCCCAACCCCTCAGATATTGCAAGATATAATATTGTACCACTCTCCGGCTTCGGAAAAAGCGGAAATCATATATTTGAAAATAACAGAATTCACGCTAATTCCTGGGGGATCTTTTTTGAATCCACATGGGATATGGGATCAACCATTCGATATAACTTAATTTATTCCAATTATCATCATGGTACTGTCCGTAGTACAATAGATGGTTTTAGTAGTAGTGAGGGCAATAATCAGATTGGTGGCGGAATTCTTTTTAAAGATGATCCGATTTCACCTGTAGCAATCTACAATAATACTTTCCGTGATAACACAATGAATATTGCCTGTCAGTGGCAAGCTGGGGCTTATCATCTAATTTTCAACAATATTTTTAGCAAGCCACATGCATACACAAATGATTACGGTATTGCTGAATTCTCGCTTGAAGGTATTATGCCTGAACGATATAAGCATAATCTTTACGCTGCACAGGGGCAGGCACCAGGTGAATATGATGTAAGAATCAATAATAACATGAATAAGGTAGGAAGCGGAAGTGGTCCGATAGAACCTGGATCGTTAATTTCTGGCGGAAGTCAACCAGCGAATTGGACTTTCCCTTCAGGTGCAAATAACCGGTGGCTGGAAGTGCCTTTCAAGTCAACAAGTGCCAGTAGTCCAGATTTTCTTGTACCAGACTGGGATGATCCGCTGGTAGAGGAATTTATTGTTGATCAAGGATGGCCTGGTGCTGGTATAAGGGATGCAGATGAGACCATTGCAGATATCGGTGCAATTACAAGCGGTGGTATTCCTGAAACGAGGGTTGCTATTAAAGCTGTTAATCCGGTAATTCTCAATGATGATGAAGCGACGGTCAGATTTAATGTTTACCCTATTAATGGAGAACTACAGGATCTGACTATTAAATATGTGCAATGGATGGGAGATTTGCCCAAAGATCCAGGATGGGCTAACGAAGTCAACCAGGGAAGAACTCTAAATGTTGATAGACCGGCATCGCCACAATCAGTAAACATTTCACATACACCGGTGATGGGTTTGAATTCCATTACTTTCAAAGTTGAACAAGATGGAAAATATGCATTTCTGGAAATAATACTTGAGGGAAAAGATTCGGATGGCAGTACAGTAACAACAAATGTTGGTTTTTTACCTTACAGACAACTTGAATACATTTTTGATATAGAATTATATGCTGATGAAACTTCTTCGGAAAAAATCAAAGAAGTGCAAGTTGGTGATACTGTATATATGAGAGTTGTTCCACAAAGAGTTGATGGGAAAGAAATTAGCCGTGGAACTGCTGAAGACATAGAAATTTCATTAAACTCACCTTTCAATCTTTTAGGCCCGGATAGTACGCCGGTTGTAATATCTAGTATTCCTTTTGATGGTGTTACAGTTCCTGTTGTCTTTACAAGAATACCTGCTCAGGGATGGGATGTAATTTCGGTAAATGGCATATTCCGTGAGAATACCGCAGATCAGGGTAGAGCAATAATGGGTACTTCAGAACAAATAGATATAAATCCCGGAGATCCCGCTGAAATAAGATTTCTGGAACAGTCTAGAAATCATGAGTTCCCAAGTATAATTAATCCTGGAGAAAACCTCGAATCAAAACTTCAGGTTTTTGATAAGTATGGAAACAAGGTTAAAAAAAGGGCAAACGTATCAATTGCAAGCACTGAAGAATCAATTGGTGCTCCACTCGAACCTACAAGTGCAGAGAGCGATGATACAGGTGTGGTATCTTTCGAAATCGTGGTGACAAACGGCGGAGAGGGTGAAGTTTTTCAGCTTGTCGCTACTCTCACATACAAGGACAAGGATGTTGATACCGACACTGCTTATCTGAAAGTGGGAAAAATAACCGATCGTTTCGTTATTTTTTACTCAGATACCAATGGGTATGATCCCACTGTAATAATTGATGAGTGCTCAAGCGAAAGAGTCCCTGTTACAATCAGGGCTATCGCTGCCGATACAATAATTACTTCCAGAGATAATGAATTCACTATATCTTTTGACAAACAAGGACTGGCTGCATACAGCTCCGAGACCAGTACAGAACCTGTTACCCGGGCTGCACTTGTAAATGGTGAAGCTGTTATATGGATACAGCCAAATGTCCCGGAAATTAAAGATGCAAGTATTGAGATTACCCGGACAGATGACCGTACAATATTGAATGGAAAAAGAGGTGATATCAATTTTGTATACTGTGATAATCCTGTTGAATCTGCTTTTTACTTTACCGACTACGGTAACGGTACTGTTAACAGGGTTGAACTTCACTTTAGAGATCCTCTTGATGAGGAGGGTATTCCGGATACAATGATTTTTTACTGGC
>JAAYEB010000337.1 GCA_012728995.1 Fibrobacter sp.
AGCTATTGCATACATTAGAAGATTAGTTTGTGTTTTGAGGGATTCAATAATGTCATAAATTACAAATTAAGGTAAATCACCTGTGTCTCAATCCAATAATAAAAGCAGTGTGGAAAGTAAAATTGTATGAAAATTTGGATCGATCTTGCAAATGCTCCCCATGTAAATTTTTTCAAAGAAATCATTCTGAGTCTCAAGGAAAAGGGCCATGCTGTTGGTATAACGATACGAAACTTTAACCAGACGCCCGAGCTAGCGACACTTGCCGGTATTGACGGAGTAGTAATCGGAAAACATGGAGGCAGAGGGTCTTTCCGGAAAATTCTAAACTTGTTAGACCGTTCTTTTAATCTTTTCCGGTACTGTTTAAAAAACCGGTTTGATGTCGCCGTAAGCCATAATTCCTACGCTCAAGCTGTTGCTGGGAGACTGGCCGGGGCGCGGGTTATAACAATAATGGATTACGAGGGCCAGCCAGCGAATCATATTGCATTCAGGGCCGCGCACGTTGTCGCTGTTCCAGATTGTTTTGGAGATGAGGATTTAAAAAGGTTCGGTGCAAGGAAATCTAAAGTTTACAAGTACGAGGGATTCAAAGAAGAGGTATATCTTTCGAGATTTAATTCTGATCCGCAGTTCGTAAATGAACTCAAGAAAGCGTGCGGCTTTGAACCAGATTGGGAATTGAATGATCACATACTGGTTACTGTAAGGCCTCCTGCGAGTATAGCTGCTTATCACAATTTCCACAATCATACATTCGACAAGCTCCTCAAACTTCTAAATGATAGGCAGGATTTGACCACTGTGGTACTCCCCAGGTACCCGGAACAGAGATTATCGATAAAAAGGCAGTATCCTGGTCTCTGTATTCCAGACCGGGCGCTGTCAGGAAATGATCTGGTTTTTTTCTCTGATCTGATTATTTCTGGTGGTGGAACCATGAACCGTGAAGCGGCTGTGCTCGGTACACCAGCATATACGATCTTTGGTGGCCTATTGCCGGCTGTTGACCAGAAGCTTATAAGCCTGGGGCGGCTTAAATCAATAAGAACTGTTGAAGATTTGAAGCAGATCAGGTATGAAAAGAAAGAGGCGCGGACTGTTTTGCGTAATGAAAATCTGCTTGAGGAATTCATTAACTTAATAGAACATGTGCCGGGTAATGCAATGGAACCGGTAATAGCTGATAATTAATTAGAATTATGAATTACGCACTTATCACTCCTGCAAGAAATGAAGAAAAATCTATAAAGAGAACAATTGAGTCAGTTGTTGCCCAGAAAAAGCTTCCTGTAAAATGGGTAATAGTCAGTGATGCATCAGAAGACAGGACCGATGAGATTGTAAAGGAATTAATTGACCAATATAACTTTATTCAATTTATAAGGAAAGTAAACCGAAGTGAAACCGGATTTGCCTCAAAAGTAAGTGCTTTTAATCTCGGTTTACAGCAGCTTAAGAATGTGGGTTACGACTATATTGGAAATCTGGATGCAGATATTATACTTGATCCTGACTATTATGAAGCAATTATAAAAGAGTTTGCTGGAAACCCGATGCTTGGAATTGCAGGCGGAAGAGTTTATGAGATGATCGGCAATACCCGTCATAACAGGAAAAGCAGTAATACAAGTGTCGCAGGCGCAGTTCAGCTCTTTAGAAGAGAATGCTTTGAGAAGATAGGTGGCTATATGCCTCTTGTTTATGGTGGTATTGACTCTGCAGCAGAGATAACAGCACGGAGCAGAGGTTGGGAAGTAAAGACTCTGATGAGCCAGCCTGTTCTTCATATCGGGGCGGTTCTGACTGGCAGTGGGCCATCACTGAAAAGAAAATTCTACCAGGGAATTACCCATTACCAGTTAGGATACAATCCGCTTTTTGAAATCGTTCGGCAGTTCTACAGAATTACGGAAAGACCAATTTTAAGTTCACTGGGCAGAATTGCCGGATTTTTGTGGGCTGCAATTCGAAAAAAAGAAAAAATGCTTCCGCCGGATACATTGAAGTATTTCCGTTTCGAGCAGACCGCGCGGTTGAGGAAAATTAACCCTTTTCGGGTGAAATAGATACAAAGTTAGTCAAATAAAAGGTCTACCTATGCCAAATCCAACTATATCAGTAATCCTTGTAAACTGGAACACACGGGACCTCCTGCTTCAGTGCATAAGGAGCATAAAGAGCGATTGTGAAGGAATTGAGACAGAGATTATAGTCTCGGATAATGCATCCATAGATGGGTCTGCCGATGCAGTATTAAAGGAGTTCCCGGAAATTAAGGTTCTGAAAAATCAGGAAAATCTTGGTTTTGCAAAAGGAAATAATGTAGCCATTAGACAAAGCAGAGGTGACTTTATCTGCCTCGTAAATACTGATGTCGAGATAATCAAGGGGTGTTTTCCCGGGCTGCTTCGATATATGAGGGATAACCCGTCTGCCGGCATTACAGGACCTCAGGCACTGAATGCGGATCAGCAGGTTCAGATAACTGCCAGAAAAGATGTCGGGTTTTTAAATTCATTTGCCAGAATATTCTGGATTGACATTCTATTTCCATCCTTGACATGGTATTCTCAAAAAAAGCTGGAAGAAGTGGATGCTCTGGCTGGTTGTTTCTGGATGATTCGGCGGGAAGCGCTGGAACAGATAGGGCTGCTTGATGAGGATTTCTTTTTTTATGGTGAGGATAGAGATTATTGCAAACGGATGCGGCTTGCTGGTTGGAAAGTAATCTTTAACCCTGATTTTAAGATTTTCCATTATGAAGCAGGAAGTTCAAAAGCCAGACCATTTCATTATTACATGCAATTGGAAAGAGCTTTTCTACAATACTGGAAGAAATACCATGGTAAGAGTTCAACTTTAGTCTATTACTTATTCCGGATCGTGTACCATTTGGTTCGTTATACAACAAATATGGGTGCTAATGTATTATCACTGAAGATGAATACCGAACGTAAAAGCAAGGCTCTAAGGAGCTGGTATTGTATACGAATACTCACCGGATTTGAAAAGAAGGTCGACATGTCTTTTCAAACTGAAAACAGCATCGTTTAAAAAGGACTGAATTTGGAAAATAAACCTCTCAAGATCTGCATGATGGGAGCCTCGACCTCTACAAATAACCGGGGCGTTTCTGCTTTAGCTGTATCGTTAGTTAAAATATTTCTTACATTGGACCACAATGCCAAACTCACATTTATTACCGGATGCCGAAGTTCACAACCGCAAAGAATTAATCTGGCAGAAAAAGAATTGCTGATACCTACAGTAGGGTATCGGCTCTCGCCAAAAGCTCCATTACACCAGCATTTATTTTTCATCTTTGTGATAGCTGTTCTGCAGCGCTGTATCCCCTTTCGTAAAACGCGGGAAAAATTAATTTCAAGAAACCCAGTGTTAAACAGCATGTATAATGCAGATTTTATCGCTGACATTCAGGGCGGAGACAGTTTTAGTGATATTTATGGCTTGCCTGGCTTTATGCTGGGGACTCTGCCTATGTTGATTGCGCTGTTATTGCGAAAAAAACTGGTGCTGCTTCCACAGACATACGGACCTTATAAAAACCTGGTGGCAAAAGCAATCGCTTCTTACATTGTCAACCATTCTTTTTACTCTTTCAGCAGGGATAAAAAAGGCCTCCAATTTCTACAGAGAGCAATGCATAAAGGTAAAACTAACTTTTCTTTCTGTCCTGATGTCGCTTTCATGCTAGATCCAATTATACCTGCAAAAGTGGATATACAACCAGAGCTGGCTGAAAGGAAAAAACCTATAGTCGGATTGAATATCAATGGACTCATGTACAATGGCGGATACACCCGAAATAACATGTTCGGCCTGGCTATTGATTATAAAAAACTGGTAATTGATATAGTACAACTGATTTTATCCCAGAACGCATGTGTTCTTCTAATTCCGCATACATACGGCCTCATGGGCAATGTAAACAGTGACCCGTCTGCATGTGATGAGATAGTAAAGCAGATCGAATCTGATTCACTACATATTCTTAAAGGTGAATATAACCAGTCTGAAATAAAGAGTATAATTGGATCCTGTGATTTCTTCATAGGCTCGAGAATGCATGCCTGTATTGCCGCGCTTTCCCAGGGTATTCCAGCGATAGGTGTAGCATATAGTGAAAAGTTTATCGGAGTTTTCGATTCTGTCGGAGCTGGCGAGATGGTAGTTGACTGCAGAAGCTCCTGCTATGACAGTATCATAAATACCATAAAGAACCAGTATGCCGGCAGAAGTGAAACTGGTCAGCAGAATAAAAAAAGAATCGAAGAGATCAGGGCTGAAATATTAAAACAGTTTACCCGGTTACAAAGTATTCTTCAGAAAGATGCTTCTGGTCTATAGGAAAATGCGTTTAAAATGATTCCCAGGGTTGTTCATTTCATATTTGGTTTGTCACCTGATTTCGGAAAAAGAAGTTTTTCTTATATCAACTATTTATCAGTTATTACAGCCTGGAAACAGCTTAAGCCTGATAATATTTACTTTCATTATGAATTTGAACCACAAGGGCAGTGGTGGGACAAAGCTAAAAAATATGTAGTTCTGAACAAGATCATTTCTCCGGATACAGTATTTGGAAATCCAATCATATCGTATCAGCATAAAGCAGATGTGTTGAGGCTTGAAATATTAAAGGAATATGGTGGAATTTATCTTGACATAGATGTAATCTCGTTGAACCCGTTTGACAGTCTGCTTAGTTATAAAAATGTCATGGGGGTCGAGCCCTCAGTCGGGTTATGTAATGCGGTTATTCTTGCTGAAAAAAACTCAAAGTTCATTGAATCCTGGTACATGAGCTATAAAAGCTTTAAAAGGGAAATCTGGAATTATCATTCAATACAAATGCCGCTGAAAATTGCAAATTCCATGGAAAAAGAAATAAGAATAGAAAACTATTATTCTTTTTATTATCCATTTTACAAGGATACTGCGCATTATCATTTGTGGGGAGTCAGACCGGACGCCAGAGAAATCCTTATTGCTGCAATGAAGAATTTGATACTTAAGCTTTATACTACACTTCCTGGAAGTAATAAAAAGTACTACCCCATATTACATCAATTCAAATCGCAACAATGGCACTTTGAACAAATGAATCAGTCTTATTGCATTCATCTGTGGGAGACATTGTGGTGGAGTAAATACCTCTCAAAAATTCAACCCGATTTTATTCTGGATGATAACCGTAGCGTCTTTTGCAGTTTAATACGAAATAGGTTGACTGATGACGAAATTTCTGGAAACGTATAAATGACATTCTTAAAACAATTAGAAACCGGGACCAGTTGGATAAAACAAATAATTATCTATTAATTACATCTGCGTATAATGAGGAAAAATACATTAAGGGGGTACTGGACAGCGTTATTTCTCAGACGTGCTTACCAGTTCAGTGGATAATCGTAAGTGACGGCTCTACAGATAAAACTGATGAGATTATCCGGACATATTCTGCTAAATATCCCTTTATCACTTATATCCGCTACTGTAACCCGGATGTTTATGTCTCTAATCTCGGCCGGATTTCCAAAAGGGTAGTGGCATGCATACAGGAAAGTTGTAAACACATATCTACTAATGACTATCAGTTTATTGGAATACTTGATGCAGATGTTACTCTGGAGCCAGAGACGTTTGAAAAGCTGTTAATGGAATTTTCCAGAAGAGAAATATTAGGTTTAGCAGGTGGGTTCATTTTTAATGTCTCAAATAATAAGGAATGGCCATATTTTACAAACAGAAAACAGGTGGGTGGCCCACTTCAGTTATTCAGGAGAAAATGCTGGGATGAAATCGGTGGTCTGTATCCGGGCGGGCACCATGATTATTTTGCGGTATTAAAATGTAAAATGACCGGCTGGGAAGTAGAATCTTTCCCATATTTAAGAATTGAGCACCATAAGCATGCTTCTGTTGATGGGCGAAGTCAAATTGAAGCTAAATTCCATCTTGGACAAATGGACTATGTATGTGGAGAACTCTTCGTGTACGCTTTATTAAGGGCACTACTGCAATTTTCCAAAAAACCTTACATAATCGGGAGCTTTTTAAGGATAGCAGGGTTTATTCATGCTTTTATAACAGGTGCGCCACAACAAATTCCCGGTGAACTCAAAGGGTTCCACAGAAAAGAACAGTTGAAAAAATTGACACAGTTACATTTACTCTGGAGAAGAGGAAACTGTTTTTTTCAATGATAATACTTTTGCCATAATTCCCTTTGAAAGCTGCTCCAATAGTTTCCTCCATCTACATATTCACCGTGTTTTTCAGGCCATCTTCCTATTCCATCAGTCGAATCTCTATCTTTTATACACCCGCCATTGCCATCTGGTCCAAACGTTACCCCATAATTCTCCCAGGTAGAATCTGCCGGTGCGCAAGGGTCCGGCTGTGCCCATGCGCCGCTAGCAACCCATCTCTCAACATAGCTAATTGTCATCGTATCATTCCATACCTCTGCAAGTGGTGGCATAAGTTTTAAAGCAAGCACGGAACCTTTCCAGGGCTGTGATGTGCAACAAAATTGGTAATCGGCACCTGGGTGAGCTCCACCATCAATATAACCGTATGGGTCACTATATGATTTGTATCCCGCTGACGCTCCAGTTGAGACAATCGAATGGACAACTTTCCAATATTTCTCCTCATATAGTGAGAATGTGAGTCCTTGATTTTCTCCATAAAGAATACGAGTGGAATCTCTATTATAAGTCAGTAGATTTCGCTCGTGAAATAGGTGCACAGACTCTTTAACCATCTGTTTGATATCATCATCATTGAGCATAACCGCAGCAAATACCATCGGTAACTTTTGCCCGGGTCTATGTCCGCCACCATCATCATAACGATACCCGAGTTGAAGCATATATAGCAGGTCTATTCCATATTGAGTGTAGGAGATAAGTAATGGCATTTTATTATCAATTGGATCATTAAGCATAAGTCGCAAAGCAATATCAGCATTTCTTTTACCAATGTATGCTCCATAATCATCTGTAAAAGAGTTTATAGGATGGAGTTCTGTACCCCCAGCGCCATTCTTATGGTCAAGTTGAAGATGTGAAATTTCTGAAAAAGAATTGATTTCCGGGACACTAACTACTGGTACAAGACTTGGGAGAAGACTGGTTTCTAATGATGCTACAGAATAAAAAGGTTTTTCGGTTCCAACATATGGAGGGCGGAAAACAGCTGTATCTGTTAAAGGCTGTGCAACTATGGTAAGAACTGCGGCACTTTGAATGCACTGACGGCAAATATAACCTCTTGTTTTATCAGATCTTATTGTCTTAACAATTGATGATGTTGGGACAGCCTTATAGGGAAGAGCAGGAATGAGTGCCGGGCTA
>JAAYEB010000338.1 GCA_012728995.1 Fibrobacter sp.
AGAATGTTTCGGTGGTTTCCGAATCGTGATAACAGGTCCTCGGATGACAAATGGGTGGAATATAGCAAGAATAATTCCTCAATTTTCAATTTTTCTCCAGGTAAATTGATATGGGTAAAAACCAGAGAAAACATTCATTTTGATTTTGGTTCAGCAGTAACATTGTCTCTGAAAGAGGGTGTAAATATCAAGCTTCCACCAGAAAACTGGACCGATTTTGCTCTCCCCCACAAGTTTGATATAAGGATTGCAGATATAATAGATTCAACAAATGCCGGAAATGATCTTCAGATATATTCCTGGGAAACAGAGCATAAAACAAACCGGTATAGAACTCATGGTATTTACCTGCCAGAATTTACAGGGGACAAAACCATGAATTCAGTTCTAAAATACGAAAACAATAGTTGTTATTCTGTTTATAATCCTTTGGAAGATACGGTAACACTTAACATACCGCCAATACCAGTTGCCATGTCACCGCAGCGAAATCTTTCCAAAAAGAAGACAGATCAATCGTGGAGTGTAATAATCTCCGGTGAAACAGAAAAAGACGGGTTACTTCCGGATGTTCATTGTGGTTACGTTCCAGGAAACAGCGATCCATATTACCCAGCACCACCATCATTTTCCAAAGCCAGGGTTAAAGTATATAACAGAGCTGAAAACCGTACTTATGGCCACTTCATGCAAAGAAAAATTGATGAAGCATTAACACAAGAAATATCTTTTACGAACAATTCTTCGGAACCGGTTAAAATCTCTTTCAGTTTATTAACAAATGGTTCTTTCCCTTCTGATTATAAAGCTCTTATTTACAATCCGGCTACAAACAGATGGGAAAGCAAGAGTACAGTTTCTGTTGACGCCAACAGTTCTGTTTTAAGATGGCTGGCAGCATCTGATGATACATTTAGAAAGAAATTCGGAGATCTTATTCAGACTTTCAAATACTCCTTGTGTGCTGCTTATCCTAATCCTTTCCGTTCCACTGCTTATATTCGTTATACTGTGCCTCTCGGGGCTAAAGACAAACTCAGATTTTCCATTTTTGATGTACTTGGAAGAAGGGTCTGGAACAAGCTGCTTACACCTTCAAGTGCCGGAGCACATACCCTTATATGGAATGCGAAAGATTCCTACAATAAACCAGTGAAATCGGGAATCTATTTTATTCAACTATCAGTTCTGTCGGAAGGCCATACTACAAAGCAGTTCAAATCAAAATTGACTTATCTGCCATAATATCATTTCAGAGGCTGAGTTTTTACGACTTTTTGTACAATAACGCCGCACTGGCTGCAGTTTTATAAAACAAGATCCTTATACGCATAGTTATTCACCTGTTTTTTTTCTGTACTTACCCTGCAGCTTTCATGGAATGGGACTTGCTTTTTGTCCTTATAGCATCACTGGAATTAAGAACCTGATTTCTGAGTATACTGGAATGATGGTATGCGGATTACAAATTGTCAAATATTGTGTTTCAAGAAGAACAGTTATACCCAAAAGGATTATCGGACAAAATTAACACAATACAAGATGTGATCTAAAGTTTCTCAATTGTGCCATTATTTCAATGTAGTATTCAGGATAAATAGATTGTTTTCACCCGAATCAATGGATAAAAAGTATGCGGTTTAATAAGGATTGTTTTTATGCAATTGTAATTTTTATTATTGGACCATTTGTTAAATCAAGTCTGGCAAACACTCCAGAGCCTGAATTTATTTTTTCTCCCCCGTGCAGAATCGAGGGTTACAGTGGTGACAGCCTGCGTGTTTCCACCCGCGCAAATGGAAGTTTGCCTCTTGTATATACATGGTTCAAAGATGCACTTGTCGTACAATCTGGTGATAATACACTTTTTTTTCCCAAACTTTGTGAAGATAATCAGGGCAGTTATATGTGTATAGCAAGTAATGAATTCGGATCTGATACTTCAGAATTTCAGATTGAAGTATTACAAAAACTTACTGCAAATTATGCAATTAATCCAAAAGCAGGTCCAGCCCCTTTAAAAGTCAATTTTTACAACAGATCCAAAGGCACCATACGAAACGTACAATGGTCATTTGGAGATGGTAAATTCAGTACACAGAACAACCCAATACATACATTTAAAAAGCCTGGTACATACTATATCAAGCTTACAGTTTCAGGAGAGCGCGAAACCGATACTTCTGTGATGATACGGAGTATTAATGTTACCTCAACTGTTTTGGCTAAAAAAACAGAACACATTAACGACACAATACCAGAAAAAGACAGTTTACCGCACATGAACTGTATACAGTTCTCGAGGCCCCTTTTTTTTATGGGTAAATATCAGGGTGGGGATTCAATAAGGATTGTATTTCACAACAGTAATCAAGGTGCGGATTCTGTAATAATTTGGTATGGTAAAGGACAAGAACCAGATTTTTCTGACACTTTACATACAATTCGAATCGATCCGGGCTTTTTTTATTGTGAATCAGATACCGATTCACTTGTTTTTACAATCAGGGATTCCTGTTTTGAACATTACAGAGAATTAATTAACGCAGCACTGATTTTTAAGAAAGGCAAACATGTAAGTGACACTGTATTAAGCCCTGTATCATTTGAAATAGGGCACAATGATAAAAAGGCAGCAGAAAATACATCTATTGATGTTGTTGATCCATTTATTTCTCAAACTTTAAAACGTGAAACATCAGAGGCACAATCCGCATCCTTTGAGGAATTTATGGACACCATCAATAAAGCAGAAAATACAAGCTTCAATACTGGCTCTGCATTTGAGATTCTCGTATCCAACGAATCAACTCACACAGACACAGTAAAACATACGATAAATTTATTAAACAGTTTCTCAAAAGATTTTACTGTTGAAACCATGGATCCATATACTTCTGATCCTGTCGACCTCATAATTCTTGAACCATTACAAACAAGGAGATATCTTGTTGTATTCGGAACAGACAGTTTTGTGAACAGCATTAAAGAGACGATATGTTCAGGGGAAACAAAAATTATTGAAATTGAAGAATTTAAAGACAGTATAAATTTCTGCTACTTTATTCCTTATACCGATGAAGGACGTGCTTTACTTTCAATTTCAGACAGAAGTGGAAAATGTTTATGGCAATACTCTTTACTCGAGCTTAAGAGCGGGATTAACAGGTTTAGCTGGGATTGCAGAGGTAATGATTTTACCATTTTGCCTTGTGGTTTTTATATATTTCAAATTACATTATTTGATCATACCGGGAAAAATCCAAAGTCGGTTTACCGGGATTTCTTTAAATCAGATTATTAATTTATGATTCTCAAAAAAAAGCATTTTCATGAAGTCTGTGGAGCACTGCACCTTCACACAACTTACTCTGATGGTGGAACTGATTATAATGAGTTGATTAGAACAGCATCAGATCTTGGACTTGACTTCATTGTAGTTACTGATCACATGTCGTTAGAGGCCCTTAATGATGGTTACGAGGGATTTCATAAAAACCTTCTGGTTCTGGTTGGGTACGAGCATAATGATTCAAATAACCTGAATCATTATCTTGCAATTGGAGTTGATCGGGTTTTTTCAGAATGCAGCAAATCCAGACAATACGTAGAAGCTGTTAGAAGCAGCGGAGGAATTGGGTTTATTGCTCACCCAGCAGAAAAAAGGCACTATTTTGGGTATTTCCCCCCCTATCCATGGACATCATGGGAAGTTGATGGTTATGATGGTATAGAGATATGGAATCAGATGTCTGACTGGGTTGAACAGTTAAAATCATGGCTCAGTGTCATACGAATACTTTACCCAAGGCGTTTTATTGGTTCACCTCCTTCTGAGCTGCTTCAACGATGGGACAGATTGAACAAAAAGAGATTTATCAGTGGAATTGGAGGTGTTGATGCGCATTCGCGCAAGATAAGGATAGGATTTTTCGGATTCAGGATATTTCCTATAAAAGTTGAATTAAAAGGGATAAGGACACATCTTTACCTCAAAAAATCTTTAAACAGATCAGCTTTTGATTCTTCAAAACAAAGCATCCTTTATGCTTTAAAAAATGGTAATGGATTTATCAGTAATTACAGACATGCAGATGCCCGCGGAACACTTATTTTTATAAGATACAGTAATGGTGTTATTGCATGTCCCGGATTCAGCAAAAACTTCAGTTTGCCTGCTACTATATTGGTTGAAATCCCCAACAGAGGATCAATTCGTTTGATAAGAGATGGGGAGCTCATTGCGGTTGTTTCAGGTTGTCATGCGGAGTTTCCAGTTCACAAAAAAGGAATTTACCGAATTGAGGTTTACCGCAAAGAAAAAGCCTGGATATATTCAAATCCTTTTCCATTAATCGCTTATTAGGATGCCAAAAGTCACATTGATAGTGATCCTGTTGTCAGTTATATAAACGGGTGTTAAACCACTTTAATCCAGTAAAATAGCGGGAACTACTTGAAAAGAGTAGTTTTTTACAATAACAAATGTCAATTTTCATAATTCAGATTCAGATTTAATTGTTCAAAGGCGTTTGCTGAATGGAACTGTATAAAAATATGTACATCCGCTTATCCATTATGGTAAAATTCTTGTACAACGTTTTATTGCAATTATTTAGCAAAATTTAACCACTTTAATGCGGCAATAAGTAAATTATTAAGAATTGCAGATGTATGTTTGTTTTCCAGTTTTTTATTATGTCAAATTAATTATGCGTTTCAATAATTTTTCATCTTTCCCGGAGGTATTATGAGTCTTCGAAGGAAAATATTACCTTTGTATGCGGTTCTTTCTCTAATGCTGTTTCTTGTAGTTCCATCATGGAGTACAGAAACTGGTGAAGAGGAGTGGGTTCCTCAGCCAACTACTACATTTCTTGCCAATAGAGGGATTACGCATACAGTTTCAGCAGAACCTCTCGGTGCAGGCAGACTTTCATTTAGTCTTCTTGGATCATGGTATCATCAAAAGAACGACATTTTGAACGCTCCACCTGCTGAGTCCAATATCATGACCGGCATACTTGCTTTTTCGTGGGGTGTAAATTCGTTTGTTGATGTATTTGCTGCACTTCCGGCTTATTTAATTACACGTCCCGATCCTCTTGATAATACAATCGGAATTGGTAGTTTCAGCGGTGGATTAATGGGATCATTGCCTTTGCCCAAAAGTTCACCATTACGATTGGGAGCTAAATTTTCTTTAATTGGCGGAACAGCAAGTGACCAGATAAATGAAAATGCAGCTGACGGTTATAACTTTTATGAAACGCGTACAAAATTTGATTTTCAGGGTTTGATTATGGAGTCGCTTGTTTTTGGTGACGAATATCGTGGAATCAAAATTCATCTTAATCAGGGAGCTTCAAGGGCTATTGATGATGACCGTACCAATTTTCTGCTTAGTGCAGGTGTTCAGGGTATTGTTCATCCGATGATAATTTTAGGTGCAGAAGTTAATTCCCGTACAAATCTCAGTAATTTTGCCATTAAAACTGATCCATTGTGGTTGACCCTGTCTTTTAATTTACGAACGCCTCACTATTTTTCCACTGTTATTGGTTCAGATATTACACTTTCACGTGAAAGAAGTTCTTTGACTACATCAAATTCTCTGGAACCTTTCAGACTTTTTGGTGGCGTTGTCCTTTCATTTGATGCACTTCAGGGAAAACGACGTGAAGCAGCTGAGTTAGAAAAACAAAAAGCATTGGAAAAGGCTGAAGCAGAAAAGAGAGCACAAGATGCGCAAAGGACAGCAGACAGTCTGGCGCAGAAAGCCAAAGAAGATTCACTTGCGCTGGCAAAAGAGAGAGAAGCAGCGAAACAACGTGCTGATTCTCTTGCAAAAAAGGCAGTTGAAGACTCTATTGCTCTTGCAAACACAAAAAAACAGTTGGAAGAAGAAAAATCAAAGCGAAGTGATGCTGAAAAACAACTGCTTGCCACTGGCTTACTGCTTCTGGATGCGGTTTATTTTGAAAGTGGAAGAACCGAAATCTCAATTAATTCCAAACCATACCTGAATATAATTGGCAAAATGCTTACAAAATATCCAAAACTTCAGATCGAAGTTGCAGGGCATACTGATAACACAGGAAGATACCAAACTAATATGGAGTTGAGTTTTGCTCGTGCTAACTCAGTTAAAAATTATTTGATACAGGTTTCTCCAGAACTGGCAACCCGTCTTTCAG
>JAAYEB010000339.1 GCA_012728995.1 Fibrobacter sp.
CATTGGATTACAATTATCCAGAAGAAGTATATTTTGCAAGAGTAACCCTAAACCAGGTAGCTTAACATTAGAGATAAACCACTTAAGAAAAGACAATTTTCTGTCTAAATAAATCGACCACTAAAGTTATCTGTTTCTTAATAGAAAGAATCTATGGCTTTGCACAAAACCTTCTTAAGAGCAGTTGCTTTTTATCTATTCAACAGCTTTATTACTCATGTGCCTTTTTACACCGTAAGGCATTCATATTTAAGGCATATTTTAAGAATAAAAATCGGAAAAGGAACATCTGTTCATATGGGTTGTTTCTTTTCAGGAACGCAAGTGGTTATCGGTTCAAACAGTGTAATTAACCGGAATTGTTATATCGATGGGAGAGGTTTGGGTGTTAGAATAGGCAATAATGTTAGCATTTCTCCCGAAGCTTATATACTTGCATTGGACCATCTGGCCCAATCCCAGGAATTTAAGACTGTGACAAAAGAAACAATCATAGATGATTATGTCTGGGTAGGTGTAAGGGCCATAATACTTAAAGGGGTTCATATAAAATACGGCAGTATTATTGGTGCCGGATCTGTAATTACGAAAAATACGGAGCAATTTGATATTGTTGCTGGTGTTCCGGCCAGAAAAGTAGGAACAAGATCATCAGAACTGACATACACACTAAGCTATTTTCCTCTTTTTAATACTGATGAGGTATTATGACGAAAACAGGGATCAATACAGTGGTAATAGCCAGATATTATTCTGAATAAACATTTTGTCCCCTTAAATCATTTAGAATTGCATTTTGGGCGTTTAACTTTGAAGAAGTGAAATAATGAAAATTCTTCTCGTTTCATCTTTTCTGTTATTTAAAGAGACCAGGTTCGGCGGTAGTAAAAGGCTGTATTATCTGGCAGAAGCTTTGAATAAAAGGGTTGATCTGGACATCATTTGCCTTGATTTGTGTAATGAAATCGATTCCTACAGGAAACCCGAAGATCTGAACATAAAGAAGGTCATCAAAAGCAATAAACCTGAGCTGCTCAAAAGGATATTCTATTCCCCTTATGATGGCGCTAATCTCGAACAAAAAACTAGAACAGATTTAAAAAAATTGATTAAAGCTCAGAACTATGATTCAGTTCTGCTTTTATATCCTTTATCTTTGTCTGTAATTGACGAAATACGGCCTTTTTGCAAAAATATCATTTTTCTGGAAGATGACCTGATAATAGAAAGATATCGAATTATTTTAGAAAGCTATAGAAACAAACTGCCATATTTTTGGAAATACTTCAGGTACCGGCAGATCAAAGCATTTTATGATTCTAAAATCAAAGGTATCAAAAAATTCATCTGCATTTCACCGGAAGAAAGCTTAATAGTAAAAAAGCTGTTTCCTCATTGTGAAACTTTCCTTTTATCTTACGGAATTGACATCAGAGACTTCCCGTTAATTAAGCAAAGAACTTTTAAAAGTAGTATCGGCTATATTGGTAATTTCCAACATTTACCAAACGTGGATTCAGTCAGGTATTTTTTAGAGTCACTTCTACCCTTATTATCAGGAGAAAAGATAAAGGTAATCATTGCCGGTAAAAACATACCTCCTGAGATTTGCGCGGAATATCACAACCAGGAGTCACTGGTATTTTTAGAAAATCCGGATTTGATTGATTTTTACAGCCGTATAAGTGTATTTGTCAATCCAATCATTTCAGGAAGAGGAATGCGCACAAAAGTGATTGAATCCGCGGCATTTGGCATTCCAGTAATTTCCACCCGGTTAGGGGCAGAGGGTCTGGATGATTTAAGAATACCAATTTTTCATGATCCGGGTTCATTCAAAAAATTACTAATGGATCTTTTAAACAACGATACTTTGTGGGAAGAGATTTCAGCAATTAACAGAAAAACTATAACTGAATGTTATACAAGCGAAAAACTGGCTGATCGCCTGATAGATATTATTAAAAGTTAAATGTCCATAGATTTCAACAGCGTGTTTCTGAATCTCTCTCTACTATATTCCTCTGTTACTTTTTTGAATGCGTTATTTCTTATTTCTTCCCATTTAGATTGATTATGGAGCAACTGGAGACATTTTTCACAAAACTCATCCGGGCTTTTCCCAATCAATATATCTTTTCCGTTCTGCCAGGAGAGTTGATCTGCGATCAGTGGAGTAGCAACAACCGGGATACCGTTAGCTGAGGCTTCACATACCTTAAGAGGAATGCCACTGGCGATTCTGTGCGGAGAAATGAACAACTTAGACTCATTATAGTACTGTTTTATTTCATCAATCTTACCAGTAAACACTACATTTTCTGAAGAGTATTCAATCATTTTACGGGATGAAACCTCGCCAACCACGGTGACCTTTACAGGCAGGCTTTTGACTATTCCAGGCAAAATTTCAGTGAAAAAATAGATGAGCGCGTCTTCATTAGGAGAACCTGGAGAGATACTTCCGATAAAAAGAATACCTTCCCTTTCGGAAAATTTCTTTAAAGAAAAATAAGGTGTAACACAATGGTTTAAAATTTCACAATGGTTTAATTTTTTATTCTGAAACAGCCTTTTTTCCGATTGCGATACAGTAAAAATATGATCAGCTTTCACAGCGATATTCAATTCCTGATTTATATATCTTTGGCGCTCAGGGGAGCTTAACAACTTCCCGGTTGCTAACTCGAATAGTCCTATTTCTCTCAAGCAAAATATTGCTTCCGCATCATAGACTATTTTTGCTTTCGGACAATACTTTACTGCAGTTTTGTACAAGAACTTCATATTGTGTGGACGGCTGATTATGACGATGTCGTAAACCCCCTTACGCTTCTTTAAAAAAGAAGAAAAGACCAGATTAAAAAGCTTTGATTTTCGGTAAATTACTTCAACACCTATTCTTTCCAGATCATCAGCTATCTGTTCTCTATTCTGGTACAGAGTAGGGAAAAATGTTACTTGAAACCCATTTTCTGCTAAAATCCGTAAAATTTCAAATGCTCTTGGAAATCCTGCTCCAAAGGTGGGGTCCGGTATTCTGTCATCAAGAACCAGCACTCTTTTGGGGTGTTTATCTGATTGCATGTTTCGAAACAGAGGTTCAGTTGCTGATTCAGGTTTTTCAAGCCGGGATTTAGTGACTTTGGGGTTTTTTGTATATTTACGCAGGTTAGGAAAGAAGAAGAATAAGATCGCCCGTCTTAACGAGGCCGGTGGAAACAGATGATTTTTAAGATTCTTGAGTATAAAACTGAGCCGTATGCTAATCATGTTTTCTTTCTTGAGTTATTATAAATATATTTGATTGTGAACCATTGACTCTGGTATAAATAATGTCCCAACCGCTTGTTTCTGTGATTGTTTTAAATTGGAATGGTGAAAAGGTACTGGCTGAGTGTATAGACTCGCTGTTATCGCATGATTACACTAATACCGAAATCATCATCGTTGATAATGCTTCCAATGATAATTCTGTCAAAATAGCCGCCAGATATCCGCAGGTAAAACTTGTAAAAAACCCTGATAATTTCGGGTATGCCACTGGCAACAATGTTGGTTTTCAGCATGCAAATGGAAAATACATAGTCACACTTAATAATGATATTGTGGTCGACCCGGGGTGGTTGAATGAACCCGTTCGATTATTGGAGAACGATAATCGGACAGGAGTGGTCTCTTGTCGTCAGATGAACTATTTCAACAAGAATAATATTGACTGTCTCTACCATTATCCAAGTGAGTTTTTAATATTCTTAAGCTATGGAGCCGGTGAAATTTTTGATAAAAATAATCCTCTACATAGTGAGCCCGGCTTGGTTGTGAGTGCAAACGGAGCATCTGCGGTCTATCGGGCGTCTTTGTTAAGGGAATTAAATGGTTTTGATGAAACCTATTTTGCTTACCATGAGGAATGCGATTTATGTTTCCGGATTATTTACAAAGGCTACAAATGCGTTTACTGTCCATCTTCGATAGTTTATCATATGCATGGATACAGTTTTAAACCAAAATCAGATATGTTTATTTACTACTACGAACGAAACCGTTACAGGTTTATTCTTAAAAATTATCCTTTTTTTTATATTCTTTTTCACCTGCATTTGATTTTCTATAATGAATTAAGAATTTTCGCGGGTCTTTTATTAAGAAATCAGTTTGGCCCATATTTGCGGGCGCGTTTTCATTTTTTTGCGAATGTGAAACGTATTTTGCAGTGCAGGAAAGAATACAGTTACACTAATTTTAAAGAAATCAGGAAATTTTTCAAGAAGAAAAAGATCAGTTATTAACCACGTTTTTTTGATTTTCGGCCTTTGTCCACAAAGATTTATGGTTACTTTTCTTATTTAGCCGATCTGTTAAGATTCTGATGCGATCCGCCATCCCTTTTTCAAAAAGAGAAGATTCCATTTTTAATGAAATATTTCTGATTGTTTTGGACCGCTTTCGTATAAATTTAGGGGCCAGGCACAAAAAACGGACGTGAGCAGATAGCAGTTCGCAAATAAAGAAAGGGCGGCGTATAATGCGCGTTACCCAGTACACTAATTCAAAAGAAAATATCCAGAAGATATTACGCAAAAACAGGATTGGGTGATCATTTTTCAGGATGGTGAGCCACCGGTTTGAGAGCGAGTTTACTCTGACTCGATAAGAACGGAAACCATCTGATGCCCCCGCTTCGTGCCATGCAATTGCCTTATCTGCAAGAATACTTTGCCAACCGGCGAGCGCTAATCTCCAGTTTAAATCATCATCTTCACCATAAAGGAAAAAATCAGTGTCAAATGGACCATCACTGTAAGATATGCTTTTCAAAGCTTTTGCGGATAGCAAAGCACATGCACCATTAACACCGAACAGATCATTTCTTTGAGGTTTATAATCGTATTGCCCGATACCTAAATCTTCAACTCTTCTGTCGCGATAAATAATATGCCCACATGAATAAACATTTTTGGATAAAGTTGACCCCTGTTTATAATAGACTACCGGATTGGCTCCACAACGTTCATTTTTGATTTGGATTTCTCTTAATAAATTTTCCAAACACTTTGATTCTAATTCGACATCAGGATTTAAAAGGAGGTAATAATCAAAGTCCCAATCATTCAGTAGAAAATTGTGTCCTTTTCCAAAGCCGAGATTTTCAGATGAAGCGTTGACTGTAACTTCGGGAAATAGCTTTCTGATTTTATTTACCGTATCATCAGAACTGGCATTATCAAACACCCGAATATCGGGAATTATCGATTGTTGATAAAGACTCTTCAGGCAGGCTTCTATATGATTTGCGGAATTATATGTGACAATCCCGGCCCGAATTCTGATGTTTTTATTAATCATAGATGAATGTTGCTACATTTCAAAAAATGGAGCTTTGTAAAACTATTTGATAAAGAAAAAAATCTGAAGAAAGTAACAGTTTTCATTTAAATTTTTCTCCATATCTCCTCAGCCGCCCTTCCCGGATCTTCCGCTCCGGTAATCGGCCTTCCAATCACCAGCAACGTTGCCCCGCCCTCTATCGCCGCCTTTGGTGTAGCGACCCTCTTTTGATCGCCGATTTCAGCACCTGCAGGGCGGATGCCGGGAGTAATGATTAGAAAATTGTCTGGAAGGGCAGGCTTTACGATTGAGAGGTCTGCCGCTGAGCAGACGATTCCATCTATACCCGCTTTAACTGCCATTGAAGCCAGGTGCTTTACATAAGTGCCGGTGTCCATCCCTACGCACAGTTCGTTCTTCAAGGCATCTGTTCCAAGGCTGGTAAGAAGTGTGACTCCGATGACTTTCGGGGATTTCGGGGCTTTGGCGGCGCTTTCTGCTGCCGCTTTCATCATTTCAAGCCCGCCCTGGGCGTGAATGGTCAAATACTCTACACCCAGTGAACAGGCCGAGAGAACCGCTTTAGCAACTGTGTTAGGGATATCGTGAAATTTCAGATCCAGAAAGATTTTGCGATCCGCAGAACGGATCAGATCCAGTACCGACGGCCCGAAACGGGTGAACTGCTCAAGACCGATCTTGTACACCCCGATCCACTCTGAGGTTTTTTTAATGAGGTCGGTAATTTGTTCACTGGATGTCACATTATCCAGAGCCAGCGCAAGGAGGTCTCTTTTGTTGTTCATAGAGTTAAAAATGGTAAATTGGGGTGAATAGTGCAATTGGAGGTTAAAATTTCCCGGAGGTGACTTATGGTCTCCCCGAGGGGTAGGGCGGGGTGAATGCCTGTAAGGTATGACTTCAGGACCGGTGTACTAATTGGTGAGGTCTTTTTATTTCTAATCTGAAGTGAACAGGGGGGGCGGGTGAAAACTGCAGGACGAAGGGTTTCAACACCGGCACACTAGCCAAACACACGAAGAAATCCCTTTATGATTATTTTTCACATTCCAAATAATTAGTTAATAGTTGATCCGCATTACCGCATTAACTGCATCCTCAGGACTGGCCCTTCTGTAGCGTAAAGTGTTTCGGGGATCTTTATGACCGACAAGCTGCTGAATCTCCTCGAGCTTAGCCCCGCCTTCAAAACTCGCAGTGATGGCAGTCACCCTGGTTGA
>JAAYEB010000340.1 GCA_012728995.1 Fibrobacter sp.
AAATTTAATTGTTCTAATTCCAAAAGTTTCTTGTGTTTGATCAACGCTATAAGTCGAATCAGTCCCTATGCGGCTTCGGAGTGTATACAGTTCAGGCGTTTCAACTGACCATAGTTTCGGATTGTTAATTTTAATATCCTGAGTCAAAGTTGCTTCCTTACCTGGATTGATTATCTGTGCAATTGAAGTAGAATTCAAAATTTTACCTTCAGGTGAGATAACATCTAAAAACAATGAAAACATCCCAGTTATGGAATCTTCATTTTTAATTGTGGTTTCAACGCGAACAAGCGCAGATTCATCCGATACTTCCGGTGTAGTGACATATGTTCCCCAGTGGGATATATGGAGCTTGTCGCTTATGCACAAACGAACATGACGATATATTCCTGAGCCAGTGTACCATCGGGAGTCGGCAAAAGTAGTATGGTCAACTCGAACCGCAATTACATTATCTCTTGTACCAAAATGCAGAAATGGTGTTAAGAGCCTATCCGAATAACCCCTGAATTGCCGATATAATCAAAGGCAATGATGCCTTTGAAAGGATTCAAGGACGAAAAAACAAAAAACAAAAAATAGATACAGCATTTCAGACGAATTATGGGAAAAAATCGAACCGCTAATTCCGAAACATCCAAACACGCATCGCTTTGGCGGCGGCAGACCGAGAGTGCCGGATCGCAAAGCAATGAACGGGATTTTTTTCGTATTGCGAACTGGTTGTCAATGGAATGCCTTAAATGAAACTGGTATTTGCTCAAGCAGTACGTCTCATTCCCGATTTCAGGAATGGGTAAAAGCTGGCGTTTTTTTAGAACTGTGGAAGATGGCACTGGAAGATTACGATGAATTGAAGGGTATAGATTGGTCATGGCAATCAATGGACGGCGCCATGACAAAAGCCCCGCTTGGTGGGGGAAAAAACCGGCCCAAACCCTACGGACAGGGCAAAAAAAGGTGTTAAACGCAGTTTGCTCACCGAAGGTTCTGGTGTCCCTGTTGGTTTGGCGATTGATTGTGCCAATCGCCATGATTGCAAAATGACAAAGGAAACGATAAAAAGTATTCCGGTGAAACGACCGAAGCCGACGAAACGAAAAAAACAGGGTATGTGCCTTGATAAAGGTTACGATTCCGGAGAGGTACGAGATTTGGTGAAAGCATTTGGCTATACGGCTCATATTCGTTCTCGCGGCGAAGAGGCACAGGCAATTAAACATGAGGCTGGTTTTAAAGCTCGCCGCTGGGTTGTGGAGCGAACCCATAGCTGGATGAACCGTTTTCGCCGCATATTGATACGTTGGGAAAAGAAACCTGAAAACTTTTTGTCTTTGCTTCATTTTGTCTGTGCCGTAATTACGTTTCGTTGTTCCGGGTTATTCGGATAGGCTCTTAATATGGACGAATATGTCAATCTTCCCAAAGATCACCCTGAAAGTTATTATTCTTTTATGTGGAATAATTTTTTCAGCCATCTGGATATCAAAAGAGAAAATGTAAATATCCTTAATGGCAACGCTCCCGACCTTGATGCTGAATGTGCCCGGTATGAGGCAAAAATCGAAAAATGTGGCGGCATAAATCTTTTTGTTGGTGGAATCGGACCTGATGGCCACATGGCATTTAACGAGCCAAGCTCATCCTTATCATCGAGAACTCGTGTAAAAACCCTAAC
>JAAYEB010000341.1 GCA_012728995.1 Fibrobacter sp.
CAGAAAATAACCTGAATTAATAATAGAATCTTTTACTGCCGGCCTTTAATCCCGCATACAGAAACACCGGAACCCCTTTGGTAATTTGTTTTTTAAAAAAGATTTTCATGCTCGCCGAGCGCACACGTCCCACGCGGCAACTGTTAAAAATTCGAAATATTAAACACGAAATTCGAAACAGGAATAGAACAATTAATTTCAGTATTGTGGGCGTGTGGAAACCTGTTTCTGAATTATGAATTATGAATTGTGGAACAAAGAGTAATACTATTTTTTTGAAGGCAACAAGCCAGTATTCTGTCGTACGCAACCGCAAGCGGAGCAGCCGCTAACATAGGGCACAACATAAACTGCACCCTAAATATTGGACACACCAGAATGACGATCTCTTGTAAGGCCGTGATTTTTATAGAAAAAGGTTGGCCCGCCCCTATCCTATTTATCCTATTAATTATGAGAATGTTGTTTCGAATGTTTGTTTTGATTAATAGTTATTAATTGTCTTTATACGGATAATAAGTTACAGGGAGATTTATTTTCTCCCTGTAATATTTTCTTTACTTGTTTTATTATTTTTTTGATCATATTGTCTGTGGAGCGCACATAGCTCACACTGAATGTATATTAATTAAAGCTTCGTTGACACGGTGAATCTGCCGGCCGTAGGACATTCTGGCACTAATGTTGGAATGGATCGCATTGCAGGGGAATGGCAGTCCCTGCCCGGAGCATTTTTACATCTTTTAAAACCCTTCCCCTTCTTTTTTAGTTGCTTTATCGTCACCAGTAGCCTTGGCGATTGTAGAAATAGAGCTTCTCCAGTTACTTTAACCACATAAGTTTTAATCGACATATTGTATAACGACCAGTGTGTTTTGTTTGTTTTGAAGGATTGGTTGCATTGATTTTAATATTTATTTAATCTGGCATGGAGGTTGATTTTTACCCTTTTTAACCGTATATTGACAGAAGCTCCGGTGACACGGTTGAATCTGCCGCCGTCGGACATTCCCATACAAGGGATCGGCTCGCATGCGGGGGGATGGCAGTCCTCGCCCGGAGCTTATTTTTTAAGCAACTCATTTTTACATCATTTCCCGGTTATTTCGCCTGAATTGCAGCTTTTTCTGTGTGTATCTTAACGATGTCATAAACATGCCTTACCACGGTTCATCCCCGTGGGTACGGGGAACATCCGTAACCATGTATGTTCCTTTTCTGCCTTGCTTCAAAACAGAATCTGTTGCCAAGCTCAAGAAGGAATTTCTGGATATTATCTAGTAAAGCTGTCTCAAGGTCGTAAACTGCTGCTGTTCGGGTAACCCGGTAAATTCAAGTATATAGGGATCATGGAGAATGTCATTGATACAGGCGATCTGTTTTTGAGCATGTATTGTCTGGATAAGTCCCCTTTTATCTTTTGATAACCCGGTACGCTCAAAGAGGAGGCTTTCGATCTGACGTTTTAACTGTGAAACGCTCCAGTTTTCTTTAATTCCTTCAATTTCATAAAAAGCCCGTTTTAAAGGGTCAGCTATACGCATCAATTCAGCGAAATGGGTAAAAGAAAAATGATACAGAAGTTTTTTCGGCTCAGGTGAAAATTCATTATGAATTTCAAAGCTATCAGATTTGGCCGTCGGTAACTGCCAAATCTGTTGGGAACCAGATGTACCATTAATATCTATCGGCATAGCATATAAGGAACCGATTTTTCCGATCTCTTCATACACCGCATCTGCCATATTCTGGAAAAAGTACCTCGTCGTCCGGGCGCGAAAGCCCGTACAATTAATTTACAGAGTATCATCATGCTCGCCGAGCGCACACGACCCCCGCGATAGTTTTTTTTAAGCTCTGCGACTCTGTTTGGGGGCGTGTGGAATCCTGTGAATAGTCCCAATTTTTAAAGATCCGCATGTAAAATATTCTCTTC
>JAAYEB010000042.1 GCA_012728995.1 Fibrobacter sp.
ACCGATGGAATGCCGGTAAAAGACAGCTTGTCAACATTGGGCCCATCTGCACCATTAACTGTCTCCAGAGTAATAATGGAGCCACCTTGTGGTACTGAAAGTACTGAAAGGTCCAATACTTTTGTTTCCCAGGTTGTCCAGTTTCCTGTAGGTTCAAAATCGACAGATACTATCTGTTTTGTACCATTAACAAAAACCGATAAACTCCTGATTGCATCGGAACCATTTGAGAATGTAATGAAGAATGGACTGGCTTCATAGACCTTATAAACAGGGAGTTGCACCGATGATCCCATATTATTTGAAAAATTAACGTATCCGGTTCCGGAAAAACCGCCATTTTTGGATTCTATACTGGCTTGCTTGAGAGTTCCATCTTCTGCCTCGAAATCAAACAAGTTTTGAGGCCTGAAATAGGCTATAAGAGAAATGTCACTGTTTAAAGAAGAAATGGTATATGGGCTTGGACTGCGAGAGGAACCGCCATCAAAGTATTCGAAACGCCAGTCTTTTATGGCAGTAGCAGTAAATGTCACCTTTGTACCTTCAGGAAGTCTTGATCCTTCGGGTTCCTGTTTGACTGAACCTCCGACCAAAGCTTCCAGGTTAATCGTATAGTATTTTCTTGTGTCCTGAATAAAGTTTGCAGTTACAGTTTTGCTGCCGTTCATTATTAATGTTGCGGGGTTGGTATTTCCGGTAAGATCACCATCCCATTGGTCAAACATCCATCCGGAGTCCGGTATGGCAGTTATCGTTACACTCTGATCCTTTGGAAAACTTCCGCCGGAAGGTGTAATGGTACCATGGCCTTTTGGCACCGATACAGAAAGGCTGTAAAGAGTCACAGATGCATCGATTGTATTTGAGGAGGCACCTAATCCACCCATAGAATTGGCAGCTCGAACAGAATATTTTGCCTTTGAATCAATGTCACATTGAGCAGTGGTTACACACTTATAAAATGCATCATTTTTAAATACGACCCAGCACATCGCATTTTCATCATCGTTCCATTTAAGAGTTGAGCCATCAATGGTAACAACAGGAGCGCTTACCTGTTCAGTTAATTTTGCAGGTCTCCAGTTGTCAGATCCGCCTAATACATTTTCCACGGTGTACTTTGCAGCTTCCGAAGCACTTAACACTGGATTCAATCTGACGGTAGTTCCGTTTTTGGTGTATGTAGTACGACGGCCACTAAGATCCACAGGTGTTCCGGATGCGGTTTTACTGTTATATTCAGCGAAAAGTGATGGTACAACATTCATCGGATCGCCCCAGGCAGCGGAGGTGGGCAATTTTTTCATGGTTGTGTTGATAAAGACACATTTGGGTGAATTGTTCCAGGGACGTCCCAGTTGATAGCTGTCAACCGAACCGTCGATAGTGCAGTTCATAAACACATAGCCCCAGTTTGTACTGGTTGCAGGTGCGGTTATATAGCTTACTTTGTTAATGTATAGAAGGACTTCATTGAAGAAAACATCTCCACCACCGCAGATAAAATCGGTGGTTCCGTGAATTTCTCCATTTTCCCAGTAAGTGCGGGTTCCTTTCGTGTAGTAGGTGTCCTGGGTACTCTTTAGTTTGACATTTTTATAGATAATCTTGTTTCCCTGCTCCATGACAGCAACATGTCGTCCTGTTTGCGAATAGGTTGAGGGCTGGTTCCAGTTCGCCTTATTCAGAATCGTTAAATCCTGAAGATAAAGATTATTTGCTTTGTTAAAATAAAGGGTCGAAGTGATACTTATCCCTTCATTAATCGATTTATTAAAAATGATCGTTTTGTCAGCGCTCTGTCCGATAAATGAGACATTTGAACCGGAAAATGTGGTCATCTGGTTGGAATTACCAGTAAGTTTTCCTATATCATATTCTCCATCGGGAATAAAGAGATAAAAACGATCAGCCGATGATGCGGCAGCGGCGGCTATGGCTTCTTTAAAATTGCCATTTACACCTATTACAAAATTGAAAGGTCTCCTGGTTACAGCAAATGAAGCCTGAGTTAACGTTAAAACCAAAGCAGTGATGCATGCAAATTTTGCTCTTTTCATCATAAACCATCCCATGTATAAAAGGTAGTCTCAATCGAATTGGTACTTATGATAATATACTGGAAGTTGTGGAAATGAACATGAAATATTTAAGGCAGGGGATATCCGGGATTAATCCTTAGCTTACCGGTGATTTTTTCAGAATGTCTGAAACATAAATATATCGACAATCCCAAGGTGAAGGCGGGTATGCAATATTTTGCGTATTTTACACTCTTTTTACCCACTATTTAGTTTGTTGGTAAGCTGAAGCGAAAAAATATGAAGGAATGCGGTTAAAAAATATAGCAGATGCAAAGAGATTTTCTAAGATTGAGCTGCCCCCCACACAAAATACCAAAATTTCTATCAGCCCCACTGAACCCGCCATTACGCTAAACCGCTGTTACCTGCTGCCTTTTTAATTATCAATTCTTAAAAAATCACCATTCATATTGAACTCCAGGTCCAGTCCATTATCAAGTTCTATTTGTTGGTTTTTACCGTCTAATTCCCAATCTGTAATGAAATTAGTCGGGTAATTTGTTGTAACATATTGAAGGATTTTTTCGGGAATCACTGAGTTTGGCAATTGGCTTACGCCATCAATATCTATTATTTCATTTTTGCGATTGAACTCCAAACTCATACTTTCAGATAATAGAATGTCAAACAGAGAAAAAACTCAGAAAAACAGAGCTTGTCGTTGAGCTCCAAAAAAACTCTCGGCGATACGATACTGGAGATATATCTGCCTCAATACAGCATAGAGAGCGGCGGGAGTTAATTGAAATGCATGGAAAAGAGTTAGGCGCTGAGTATTTGTGTGAAGCTCCTGGTGAGCCGCGTTCTTCGTGGTATCGTTCACAGAAAAGCGCGCTCTTGAGACCCATTTAAGACTCGACATTTAACTCAACCTGCCCGCAAAATCTGCAATCAGCTACGATGAGCACTTTTTTAGAGACCAAAAATACGCTTCCTGATAGAGGGAATGAATTGATTGCCGAAGGCTGGAGAGAGCTCAGGGTTATAAAAAAAAGTTCTTTCAGAGTAAATAAGAGTTGCAAAGGACTTATAATCCTGAAAACCGCTGCAGGTGGCGATGGAGAACCCCGAATTCTACAATATTAGATTTACACCTCGTTCGTTTAGCGAAGTCGAAACGAACATATCCCTTGCAAATTCCGATTACACAGTTCGACTATAGGCTTTGCTGGTTTCAAAATTAGGTATTTTTGGTCTGTGTTTACTATTTTAGTTACAATCCTGTTTTTTGGAAAATTGATTTGACGGGAATTCACCTTTTTATTTGTTTGTACGTGGATTACCAGGTAAATCGATAATGTCCATTCATTCTCACAAGGAATAAAAATGATTGAGCGATCCAAATATGCTTTGCTGGGTGATATCCCGATTCTTGAGGGAAATCGAAACGATCTGTTGAAATTTGATTCGTGTGCACAGGTACTGGGAAATGCAGCGGTGGAGACGCCGGATTCGATCACCATTGGCATATTTGGGAAGTGGGGAACTGGTAAAACAAGTATGATGCGGCTCATTAAGAGTAAAGTTGATACAAATGATGCTGCTGTAGCTGTCTGGTTTAATGCCTGGCAGTACGAGAAAGAAGAGCACCTGATTGTCCCACTGACTGCAACTATCACACGGGCGATTGATAAGAAATTAAAACAGAGTAACTGGGGCGAAGAATTAAAAGGTGCAGCTGCGAAATTACGCGATGCTTTGAGGTCAATTGCTTATGGTTTTGAAATAAAGGGCAAGATCGGTATTCCGCTTGTTTCTGAAGCTGAAATAAACCTTTCAGCACAGGATATGATCGAACGTTATCAGGATCTTACAAAAGACTCTGTACTTGCACGAAGTCTCTATTTTGATGCATTTGAACGGCTTGAAAAATGTGCTCACGCAGGTAAAGATTCACCCCGGATTGTTGTATTTATTGATGATCTTGACCGCTGTTTCCCGGATAAAGCTGTAGCTCTTCTTGAAGGTATCAAACTGGTACTCAACCAGCCAGGATTCTCATTTGTATTGGGTATTCACGATGAGATTATCCGGGAATTCGTGAAGAAAAAATATTCGAAAGAATGCGGGATTGATGGAGTCCATTTTGAGGATTACCTTGATAAAATTATCCAGGTGAAGGTTCCGGTACCTGAACGGGACCCTGACGATATGGCCGGGTATATCCGGACATTGTTAAAAGAGGCAAATGTTGTAGATCCGAAAGATATTCCTCATCTTGTAAGCCTTCTTGCTGAATCGGCAAACCGTAATCCGCGTTCTATCGTCCGGCTGGTTAACCGGATTATCGTGGCTATACGTATCAATGAATTAGATAAACAGGAAAATGAAAACCTTGATAAAATTGATCCAACAGCTCTGATTCTTGATATGGCAACCGATAATGTCAAATACCAGCATTTCAAGGGTATACTTGATGATGTTTTTCAGATAGAAGATAAACGTGATAATAAACAATCACAGGCAGTAGCATTCGGGAAATTACTGGCAGATATCATTGAAAAACCCAGGCAAGACAGCAGGCATCTATGGGAGATTATGGATGATGTAACCGTCAAAAGCCGTTCGGCAGATCTGAAAAAAGTAAGTGAAATGCTCCGCGGCAACCCACATATAGTTTCAATTTTGAAAACCGATGCAGGTTTGAAGTGGCTTAAAGACAAAGAGTATCGAAAAGGATTGAAACAAGCCGGTAATCAGACAATCGGAGAACAGAAAAAAGAACAAGCAAGTACCGGTTCTGCAATTGAGCAGCTTGTAAATAACATGGTAGAGATTCCCGCAGGAACATTTTCAATGGGTTATAGTGAGGACGGACCAATCCATGAAGTAACACTGTCATCATTTAAGATGGGTGCAATGCCGGTTACACAGCGGCAGTATGAAGAGCTTATGAATGTGAACCCATCAAACTTTAAAGGTGATCCCGACAGGCCGGTTGAAAATGTTTCCTGGGAGGATGCAGTAAAATTCTGTGAAAAGCTGTCTCAGTTGAAACAGGTAAAATGTCAGCTTCCTACAGAGGCGCAGTGGGAATATGCTTGCAGAGCCGGGAGCGAGGGTATCTATTATTTTGGAGATGACGATAAAAAACTCCAGGACTACGCATGGTTTTATGAAAATTCAAAAGATAAGACGCAGCCTGTTGGTAAGAAAAAGCCTAATGAATTTGGACTTTACGACATGCATGGTAATGTATGGGAGTGGTGCAGTGATTGGTACGATAAATATTCTAACGAACATCAAACAAATCCAACTGGGCCCAAGTCGGGTTCGCGCCGTGTGTTGCGCGGCGGTTCCTGGGGCCTCGACGCCAGGGATTGCCGGTGTGCGTTCCGCCGCTACTCCCCGCCGGGCAACCGTGGCGGCGTTATCGGCTTCCGCGTGGTGTTCATCCCGTAGTTTGCGGCAGTTCATTTCCGATTTTGCCCATGAGCAACGCGGCAGCGAAAGGTTAATGCAGGGGAGCGAACGGAATCGAGTGGTGAGGAGGGACGACGAGCCGGCGAGATGGAGTGAGCAGGACTTCTGCGACAATTCAAAAAATAAGCGGCAACCCTCACCGTTGCAAATTTATGCCCTTTTTCTATCGCGATTTCATCAACACCGATCGCATGGATATCCTCTAAATTGCGATGTTCCAATCCGTAGTTAACTACATGTTTTATCGAATCAAATACCATATACCAGGATACCCGGAAACGTGCCGACACCTCTTTCCAGCTTAACAGGCGAGCCCACTGCGCCAGAAACACCCTGAAACAATTACACAGTGAGCTTTTGCCAGTAGCCCAGGGCAGTTCCTCGACGATAACACCGCATGTGGCACACGATACGTGACGGGGCCGGTATCGTAAAAAGACTGGAATATTCCATAATGGAACAAACTCGAATACCCTTTCCGGTAAGTAATCGTATCCCGGTGACCTTCTTTTGCATCGGGAACAGCAACCGCGGCTGTTTTTGCGCGGAGCCATATCCACAACGATCCTTCCGATTCCGACACCAGAATCATAGTGTACCGAAGTATAAACAAATCCCTTGAAATGATGAATGCGATTGAGTATTGTCTTTACGAGCACGTTACCCTTTCGGTGATGTTTTTTTTCGATACTTAAAATACCAAAGGGTCAACATGGTCTTTTTATAAATAACGATACTTCTATCCCTAACCCGCATAACTGATGCATTCATGATTACAGAAAAGTTGTCAAGATAATAGTTGAGAGAGCAGTTTTTATACTGGTTTTCCGTTGATTATCCGAAAAATGATTGATTCAGCACTACTTTTATCTTTACAACTTTGGAGTAATCTGGTACTTTATTCCATGCGGGTTGTGGATTGGTGTGATCTTCTTTACTGTCTTACTCTTTTTTACCCACTAATTTCTCGGAATACCCAGAAATAATTTGAGTAGTTTTTTCAAGAAATGCGGGATTTTTGATGAAATTTCAAGCACAAAGCTGCAAAACTACCCTCATATCTGCGTGGTCAAAATTGTATTTTGACCGTATCCCAGTATCCAGGGAAAGTGTGGTTTTTAATTTAAGTTTGAAATCACAGTAAATGCAGATTATCCATTAAATTGATGATTTTCTATTCGGATTATTCCCCAAAGCTAAGCGAATAGATACGGCATCCTTAAACTAACAAAATTAAAATAGTTGCATTGTTTGGATAGATATGTTATCTTTTCGATGTTAATTCATGATAGCTGAAAGATCAGTTTAGTGAAAACGGATTTATGCCAATAAGTCGCTTAATATTAGCCAAGCTGGAATACTGATGTATCACTTTCCAGCTGATTTTAAGGACACTTTTCGGAGTTTCTTAAACCAAAATTAGACTGTGGAAGGATACGGATATGAGTATTTCAGAAGCTAAAAGCCTAGTTAACCAAACAGATTTAGATCTTAAAATAGAAAATACTTACATTTTTGGATTTTCATCCAAAATCCCAATCGATTTCAAAGATTCCCTGGCAAATTACTGTTTGATTACTGGTTTCCGTGATTATTATAAGCCTATCCTGATCATAATTGCCCCAAACTTAAAAGAGTCTAATTTCCCTCTAATCTCATTATTAAATCACACATTCGCTTATACTGAAATTTTTGAGCCTTGTAAAAAAATACTACATGCGAACAGCGCGGATTTGCTCAATGAGATAGCAGAGGCCTTCAGGTGTGCATCATCTGATAGTAAACCCAATTTTCTGTATTTATCTGATAGCTTGCAGCGATTCGAATTCAGTGGTGAATTCTGTGGGATGATGATCGAAAAATTGTGGGATCCAGATCGCGAAGATAATTTGTTTAATATTGAAACTGCAGCTGATTATGCGCTAAAATTTTTTGCTGTTGAAGATATTCTTTCTGGAATAAAAAATGATGAAATAAAGGCAGTTTTCAGGGATAGGTTAAAAGCTACTACTTCTCAGAAAATGAAAAATGAATCAGAGTCAGCATCAGAACAAAAAAAGAAAGATTCAACCAGACACAATACCGGTTTAAGTGCTGATTTTCTCAAAAAAGAGATAAGAATATATCATGACGTAGATTCTGATCCGCCTGGAGAAAATAAAGCATCAGACAACCTCGATGTAAGTCCACGCCTGTTCATTTCAAGCAGTAAAAATAAGTCTTATTTTGAGATAGACCGGTTAATCAAATGTGGTACACGTAAATCTTTTTCTGAAGCCTGGGAACTCTTGAAAAAATCGAACTTCCGTCCTGTCCGCCTTTGCAAGCTGTTGGTGAAAGAGTGGGGTTTACATTTTCCTATTAAGCTTCTTGAAAATGAAGTTAAAATCAGCAATAGTGACGTAATACTGCCAGCATTACAGTCACAAAACCCATTGGCATTACGATACCTGAACGCTGTTGCTGATAAACTGTTCTTTAATGATAATGAATCCTGTGAGATAGCTAGTTTTTGTGAAGAAGAATACTACGGGTATACTAATAATGGTTTACGGAAAGAACCCGATGACAAGCCAGATATTTGTAATATCTGGGGTAGAGTTATCGGTAAATACTGGAATAAGATAAATACACAAAATGTGTGTGGAATTCCTTCGGCGATAATTGCCGGGGATAAAGAATATATTGTAAATAACATTTCAAACCTCAGATCTGGTTTGAGGTTTGTCCCCACAAATCTTCAAAGCAAATTTTGTGAAGCAGTAATCAGTGACAGCGATTTTACCGGTAAGTTATCACATGTGCTGGCAGATTATTTTCAGGATCTGGTACTGGATAGGGTAGATGGTAAACAACCTGAGATGCTCTATACCTACCCGATTACTTTTTTAGAGAAAATTTTCCATTTACTGGATGATCTTACAGAAGCAGAAAAGGAAAGATATCGCCACCTCTGGACTATTTTAATAGTACATCTCTGGGTTCAACACCGCCGACTTGCAACACCACCATTAGATAAAATGCGTCCCAAAAAAGAGTTCAGAAATCTACCTTTCTATGGAATTGAAATTTCACTTCGCAGTAATCCAGTTTGCTTTCCAAACTATACATTTGAAAACGAAGATTTCCTCGATAAAATAGATTTTCCGGACTATTCAGAACCAAATATCACTATTGAATGGGAAAAACGATGGACACTACGATGGCGAAAGTGTATCGAGTCTGAATGTAAAAAAATACCTACTCAACAGGTTACAGTGCCTTTAAATTTTGCGTATACAGATTACATAATCGGCAAAATGGTTACATCTTTCAACCGTCTTCCCGATAATGGGTTATTCGCTGAGTATCGAGCACTTCTAAGGTCGGTGAGATCCAATAACATTAAGAATCTTTGTAAAGGTAAGTTGATATCAGAAACAGAAAAAGAGAAACTTAACAACCTGATTGCCAGCGAAGAATATGCTTTTGCCTTACCGTATAAAAAGATTCTTGTCTGTTTCAACGAGAAAAAAGATGAGAAAACTATCAATGATATTCTCGCACAGATCGAGGCACCATTCATACGGGAGCTCTTCAGGCAATCTCTTCGCTGGGTCTTGCAGCATAAAGATTCTGTTCTCTGGGAGGGTGCTCCGTGGACCGGGATGCGCTTTTTTACACAAAGTTATCCGGACCGGCCGTCTGTCTGGGCCAAGGAATTGTTATCGTTAATTAATGAAGAGTGGGATACGACAACACTGCTTCGTATCTCTTTTTCTTTGGGCCATATTAGAGAGTCATTAGGAGGTCTAGTTCCTAATGCATTAAACACTCTCGCTAAAACGCAGCAAAACAAGCGAATCAGTGAAATTATTAAAAACCAAAAAGACCTTTTTAATCGTGAAAATTATAATAGAGGAACCCATCGAAATCAGTTAGAACGTGTTTCTGACTGCAGAAAGGAGTTAATAAAAGCACAAAACAGTTTAGTCACCCACTAGTTACCAGCCGTATTATTGTGAAGTGATAATTCTCGCAAAAGCGAGACTACGTCAGCACGGGACCGCTCTGATATTTAGAATGCCGGTTCACCTTTAGTAAATAACTTAGTTAATTATCATTGTGTAATCAGTTTTAAAAGGAATAGTTATGTTGAAAACAACGTCTCAAATATCCACTTCTAATCCTGCCGAAGCCTTACAGGCTATTGGTTTTGTACCAGACCATATAAAACGAAAAGCTCAGTCAATGTACAAAATATTTGGTATGAGTAAATATGCAACCAACTGGAAAAAAATACCTGGAATAAAAGATACTTTTTCCTGTAAAGTAAATCGTAATTTCCGTATATTATGTTCCAGCGATCAGGCTTACTTGTTTGATCATGATCGTTATGAAACACAAATCAAGAGTATCAAAAAAAACAAAATCTGAATAACTAAAAGCCGGTTCCTTATTGTTTGAACGTCAATTTAAAACCACGTAGAAAGAACATTAATTTACCAAATAATCTAAAAAATTCAATACTTTCAGGAGGTTACAAATGTTAGCTGAAGAAAAAGAAGGCTACCAAGCCTATTACAAAGGACAAGGTAAAAACTCCAACCCTTACCCGTGGACTGACCAAACGTGGTGGATGGTTGAAGATTGGGAAAAGGGATGGAAGCGGGCACAGGAGGATGATGCGTATTATGATGATATTGATTAAATGTTATTTATTCGGCTAAAATAAGGTTTTGCTGATTGCATAACTGAATCGCCGGGAAATTGTATTGAGTGGAAACGGCATATAGTTTTGCAATCAGTATTAATCTACTCTCAATAAAGATTTCTCAAATAAGAATCAATGTCCTTCTTGCCCTGGTCAAAGCTGCCAAGTGAAAATATTTAGTGACTGTTCAGATGGTTTAGAATCGAGTGCTAATGCTTTATTTGTCGTCGGTTGTTTTAAAAATGGAAAATTTTATATTGTATGTGAACAATGAACGGTTTGTTTTTTTAACTTTTTATTGGCGGCAAAAAAGAAGAATGCAAGGGGTATAATTTACAAACAGGCAGAACAGAAGCTGTACATTAAGTAGTGCTGGATTGAATGAAACTCAGAATAAAAAAGGTAAGCGACGAGATGTTTAAGAAAAAAAGACCACAAGAACCCAAAAGACCTTTTTCTTATATTGAAAAAGAAGTCTCTTTTAAAAATAGCATTGATGGTACAGTATTAAAAGGGACATTGACTTTACCCGATACTCAAAAAAAATACCCTGCGGTGATTCTTGTTACGGGTTCTGGTGCACAGAACAGAGATGAAGAAATTCTTGGCCATAAACCTTTTTTAGTCATTGCAAATCATTTGACAAAAGCAGGAATTGCTGTTCTACGCTATGATGATCGTCATTTTAAGATGCCAATAAAAAAGGGGTGGAGTTATACCACGAAGGATTTTGCAAACGATGCAAAAGCCGCGGTCGATTTTCTTGAACAGCAAGAAAATATAGTTCCCTCTTTTATTGGTATTGCTGGCCATAGTGAAGGGGGAGTAGTCGCACCAATGGTAGCTTCTACAGATTCAAGAGTCGCTTTTATAATCACTCTTGCAGGAACGGGCTTGAGCGGCAGAGAAATCGCAGTTAAGCAAAATCAATATTTTTCTGAAAATAAAAAAGATGCTGAATTTGCAAAAATAGCACATGAAATTGTTATCAATGAACCCGATTTTTTATTAAGAAAGAAAAAAATTTGGCAGGCTGTTAATGATTTTTATGGAAAGTTTAATCTTCTGATGAAAATTAAGTTTTTATTTGCAATGAATATCACTGCCTCTGAATGGAACCGTTTTTTTATTATGTATGACCCTGCAGAAGCTTTAGAAAAGGTAACGTGCCCTGTGTTAGCCTTAAATGGAGAATATGATATACAAGTTTTACCTCAAGATAATTTACCTGCAATAGAAGAAGCCTTAAAGAAAGCTAAGAATACGGATTATACAACGATGATTATTCCTAAAGCGAATCATCTATTTCAAATTGTAGAATCTGGTGGTCCAAAACCATATTCGAAACTTGTTAAAGAATATGCAATGACAGAACAAACGTTTGATCCTGAGGTCTTAAAAATAATGACGGAATGGATTATAAAAAGAGTTACTACCGACAAGAAAAAAGGTTAAGAAGATGGATCGAAGCCAAATTATTATTAGGAATGCCCATACTAACAATTTAAAAAACATTGATATTAAAATTCCAAAACATAAATTAGTTGTTTTTACAGGGGTTTCTGCGGCTGGTAAGTCTTCATTACTTTTTGATACCATTTACACCGAAGCTCAAAGGCAATTAGTAGAGACTTTTTCCACATTTGCACGCACTTGAATCCAACGTAAGTATCCGGTAAAACCCATATTTCGGATATAATCCGAAACAGTTATTTTATATGAGTAGCTTATTTGTTACCGGGTACCCATTGTGGAAAAAGATATTTTTCGATATCACGTTGCTTTGTTGCGGGTAATTTAGTAAGAAGCTCTTTGATATAAACGAACGGATCACAGTCATGCATTTTAGAAGTAGCGATAATTGAGTATATGATAGCAGTTCTCTGTGCAGCCTGATGGGAGCCTGCAAACATGAAAATCTTTCTTCCTAATGCTACAGGCCTGATTGCATTCTCTATTAGAATGTTACTGAGATCAACACGAGGATCGTTCAGAAATGGTTCTAAAAAAGGCCACTGATTTAATGCATATGAGATAGCAACTCCGATTGGAGATTTTGGTAATACTTGAATTGCCTGCTCAAGCATCCATTCCTTGAATGCCTCCATTGAAGGTGCAATATTTTCTCTTCGCATAGCCAATTTATCTTCAGGCGATAACTGGTTTTCACGAGCATTACTTTCGAGCTTATACCATTGTCTCATTATGTCAAGTGAATGGTTTGCACGTTATTTATCATACTCAAGTGCTTTTTCGAAACGGCGCCGAATATGGTCCATACAAGCAGCACGTTTAAGGTTATTTCTGGTAATTATTTCATTATAACCTTCATATCCATCGATCTGTAATGTGCCTTTAAATTTTTTAAGAAAATCAGACGGTCCTTCCCGGGATCGACTTTTCCGGTAATCGAAAATGATAAGTTTATCTACGGGGTTTCGATATACCCAGAAATATCCACGGTGAGTTTTACCCTTTTTATCTTTTGTTAAAACCGGTATAGGTGTTTCATCTGCCTGAAGATAATTGGTAAGTATGATTCTATTTACATATTCATAATAAACAGCTTCAAGCCAGAAAGTACCATTTTTTGCATTGTCGCAAAACCATGATTCCGAAAAATTAACACTGTATTCACTTTTATACTTTTGGGTTTGGCGATTTAGTGGAATATGGTAAACATATTTGTCAACAAGTATCTGAGTTATAAGACCCGGGCCAGCATTACCTTTTTCAACCGGCAGGACAGGTAATGTTCCGATAATGATACCATCATTATCGGGAAGAGCATATTTAGGTCGGATTATTTTTACTATATGAAGAGAAGCTGGTGTATCCATTTCATAGTACCATGTTACTTCTTCACCAGTACGAACCATGCCTGAAATGTCTTCCTGGGGTTCTATAACCTTTTCTTCAACTCTTAAATGATCAGGCATTTTCCCACGGCCATGCCCTTTTACAGATTCTTTAGATTTCTTTTTTTTATCGGTACGATCATATGTTACTGTTTTCTTTACTGTAGGACTATCCAGATCCTCTTTTTTTACAATGCCCAGATCCATAGCCATTTGCTGATCATCAGAAGGGATAAACCGTTCTGATTTAGTACCAAATACCCGACGTTTTAACCAGTTAAGTTGCATTGTCAATTCGGTAATGACATTTTGCAACTGATCATTAACCGATGCTTGGTAATTAATCATATTGATCAGTTCTTGACGTGAAGCAACAATCATGGCGTCTTTTGTCATCGTTTTCATAACTGTATTTAAAATGCTTTATGGTAATATTAATGTCAAGCAGTTATATTTGACAGGCTATATCTTTTTCTGCGTTTTACACTGGCAAGAT